>CAMPJY010000030.1 GCA_946887025.1 uncultured Salinimicrobium sp. | reverse complement strand
CTGGGCGAAATCTGTAGATTTCGGCCTGCCGGGTGGCGATCTCCAGATCGCCGTTTAAAGTACGGGAATCTGGAGATTCCCGCCCGGTTGCGGCCTGATCTGGAGATCAGGCCGCAGCGAAGCGCCTGGTGGAACTATTGCCCCACCAGCTCCGATCCAAACACCTTTTCCCCACCAAGGTACGTCTGTAACACATATATTTCCGGGATCTCGTTTTCAGGTACTTTCATAATGTCCTTCTCCAGGATGATGAAATCAGCAAATTTTCCGGGTTCTATACTTCCTTTTTCCTCTTCTTCAAAATTGCTGAAAGCCGCCCAGATGGTCATGCCTTTCAAGGCTTCCTCCCGTGACAATGCCTGATCTGCCATATAACCTTCTTCCGGATAGCCTTCCACATCTTTCCTGGCAACAGCAGCGTAGAAAGTCAGGAATGGGCTCACTTTTTCCACCGGAAAGTCGGTCCCAAGGGCTATGATACCCGCCTCCTCCAGCAATCTGTTATAGGCGTAGGCTCCTTTTTCCCTTTCTTCCCCCAGCCGATCGACAGCCCAATACATATCACTGGTTGCATGCGTGGGCTGCACCGAAGGAATGATGTTTTTGCTGAAATAATGAAAGTCCCCCTCATCGATGATCTGTGCGTGCTCCACTTTCCAGCGTCTGTCAGGTTTATCGGCCAACAGGGAATCGTAGGTCTTCAGCACCATCACATTGGCGGAATCTCCAATGGCGTGGGTATTCATCTGGTAGTCCGAGTCCGCTATCCTGGCGGCAGTAGCCTTAAATTCGGAAACGGGGGAAAGCAGCGCCCCATAGTGTCCGGGGTCATCAGAATAAGGTTCTTTTAAAGCAGCTCCCCTGGATCCAAGGGCTCCGTCTCCGTAGAATTTCACAGAACGCACGTTCAGCTTATCAGTTTTATAGGGTTCCCTTCCCAGGTAATAATCCAGGTTTTCCGCAGTATTGCTGATCATGGCGTAGATACGTATATCCAGCTCCCCGGCCTTTTGAAGGCTGTCGATCAGTTCAATGACGCTTCTGTCAATACCCGCGTCATTTACGGTGGTCAGGCCGTAGCTAAAAGTCACCTTCTGTGCGTCGAGCAGGGCTTCTATTTTCTCATCCTGCGTAAGCGCAGGGGCAGCGGCATCTATCATGGCCATGGGATTATCGACAAGTATCCCCGTCAGCCGGCCGTTCTTCACTTCAATCTCGCCGCCCTCCACTCTGGTGGAAGTGGTGATCCCGGCAGCATCGAGCGCTGCCTGATTGGCAAGCAGGGCGTGACCGTCGATCCGGGTAATGGCTACAGGGGTATTCGGAAAAAGTATATCCAGGGAATCCTTTACCGGGAATTCCTTGTTTTCCCAGTCATTCTGATCCCATCCTCCTCCAATGATAAATTCACTCTGTTCCTTGGCCTGGAATTCAAGAAGGCGGCTCAGCACCTCATTGAAGCTTTTAGTGCCTCTCAGATCCACCGTCTGAAGTTGCAAACCATAACCATAGAAATGCGCATGGGCATCTATAAATCCTGGCAAAACGGTTTTGCCTTCAGCATTCAAAGTGGAATCGGCAAAATACCTGTCATTTATTTCTGCAGCAGTTCCGGTGGCAACGAATTTTCCATCTTTCACGGCGAAAGCCTCAACTACAGAGAAATCCTCATCCACTGTGTATGCATTTGCATTCATCACGATCAGGTCGACCTGCTCCTTGCCCTCATTTGGGTCTTTGTCCTTGCAGGAAATCATGCTTGCGCAGAGCAGCAGTGGTAAGAGTAATTTTTTCATGTCGGTTGGTTTAGTTGTCTCAAAAATAGAAAATGCGCCCCACATAGGGCGCATTTTGGTGAATGTTTAGGTTTTTTATTGGAACCAGCCTGAAACCGTTTCCACAATTGCCTCGCGGATCCCAGGGTTCGCTCCTGCCGCCAGGGCTACTGATATGAACAAACCAATCATGGCGTAAGAGAAGTCCCGGAAGATCATTTTTCCGGCTTTCTTGCGGTGTTTCTTGCCTTTCTTGGTTCGGGCAAGACTTATGGCAATTTCCCGTCCTCCGATCACCCCAAGGAAAACCCAGGTGGTACTCATAGGAACCGTGCTGATAAAGAGTTTATAGATAAGAAGGATCACGTAAGTGGCATCAATAAGGGTTGCCGCCCTGATGTCAGAGATCCTTGCCTTTTCGCTCACAACCTCCTGGATCTTGTCTCCCCGCAGGTAGAACAGGATTCCCAGTCCGATAAAAATAGTTCCGGAGAAGATTATGAACTGGAACAGGGTCTGTGTCCTGGGAAGGAATACCGCGATATTGGCCCCATCCTGCATCACCCACACGGCCCAAAGCGTTCCACTTACTATCCACTGCACTGCAGTCCAGGCCCCGTGGGCTTTCCTGCTTTTAAAGTATTTCTTAATGGTGTTATATGACAGGTACCAGACCAGGAATGACAGGATAAAAGCCATTATATACCCGCTCCAGCTCTTCCACACTACCGAGGTAATCCCGGAAGTATCGGCACTAAAGACAGACAGGATAAGGAAGGTTGTGGACACCGGCATTTTCAAGCGGGTAAGGATCAGAAGGACCAGTGGTGCTATGATCTGCCAAAAACTGAAGCTCTCCGGGTGTGGATAATCGGAGGTGCCATCAGGATTCAACAGCCGCTGATAGGTGACATCCCCATCAAAATAAACCCAGCTAAAGGTTACGGTGGCCAGGAAGATCACTCCAACAAAAAGCCAGAGGGTCCACCATTTCTTGTTCTTATTACTTTCGATGAAAGTACCAAGGGACTGGATACTGTCGTTTGCAACGGTTGCATAGGCTGCAAACAAAAACCCGAGCCACATTCCCGCCGTGGTCCCCACCATGAGTCCCGCAAGCGCCAGACCGATCAGGATAATGGCAAGGAAGGTCTTTTCCTGCACCATGAAGTCGAGAAGGTTCAAATAGGGCCTGTCCCGTCTCGTTCTTTTAAACTTAACCTTTACCGGTTTTGATTTCGATTTTTTTCCCATCTAAGTCTCTTTATTCTTTTTTCAAGCATGGTTTTGCGGGTGCAATATTAAAGATTATCTGCTTCGAATTAGCGTTTCAATGTTATCTTAATGTTAAGTCAGGGTTACCGGGTTAAGTTTAAACTTACGAAATATATAAAAAAACCCCTGAAAAATAATCAGTGTTAATAGAAGGTTAGGAAATTATAAAAAATATATGCGGAAATCTGCTTTTAAATCTGCGACATCTGCGGGAAATCCAGCACCTGCTCCCGCACTACCGGAAAAAGAAAACCTGCCAGTACAATTCCGAAGAAAAGTCCTGACAGGTTTATAGAACACACCCGATTGCTTATTTCAGCCGGGCTTGAAAACTAATTTTAGAAATCGAATTTATAGGTTACCCCCGCCATCACCTGAAGGCCCAGTACCGGATATTCATCCCAGCGTTCGTATGTATTCCCCAAAAGGTTTTTCCCTTTTACAAAAGCTGAAAGCTGTTCGTTGAAACGGTATCCCAGATTGGCATTAATATCAAAGTAACTGTCGACGCTAACGTTTTCTACTCCCGCGTTTTCCCATATTGCCAGCACCAGCTCCACCTGCTTTCTCTGGTCCATGCGCTCACCTACATAAAAAAGATCAGCCCCTGCGTACCAGTTTTCTCCGATCTGATAATTCCCCTGCAGTGTCGCCTTGAAATCGGGAAGGTTCCAGGCCTCCTCCTGTTCGTCTGTATTGTATGAAAATACTTCCCCGTTCAGCCTTAAATTGAAGTCACGGTTGACATCAAAGCTCAGTTCCCCAAAAGCGGAAACGGTTTTCACCTTGTCATATACCACCATGAAGGAATTCCCAAAGGTATACTCCTCGTTGTTTTCCAACATTGGTCCTGTCGGATTGGAAACGAACAGGGGCTTGTAATCTTCCACCGCATAGCTCGCCCTGAGGTTATAACCAACGGAATTGGAAAGTTTGCCTTTGGCCCCCACATAAGCGTCGTACTGCTGGTCAGTTGGGTGAATTCGTAAGGTCGGGGAAATGAAAGGATTCTCCTCTGCAAAGTCATAATAGGAATTCTGTCTTAGTTCCCCTTCCAGCCCGGCATAAGCGATAAAGTATTCTCCTGCCATGCGATAACTTGCCGTTACCTGTGGATACACATAGATGTTTCCATCGCTGTTTTCCACGTCCTGACTATAGTAGACTGCCGCACCGAGATTCAGCGTCAGATCGTCTCTGAGGACCAGAAGAGAGGAACTGAGCCCGGCATTTAAGAAGCTGTAGTTTATCCCTTCTTCGGTAAAAAGGTTCCTGTCGAAACTCCCTCCCACATAATCCAGCATCAGGTTGGTTGTGAACAATTCTCCGGCAATTGGAATTTCCAGGGTTGGCTTAACAGTGAATCTGTGTTCTGCGGAACTATAGGAATCCCCGGTGAACCTGTACCTGGCCTCTGCCCTGTCAAAAAAGGACTCATCAAGATTGATCTCCCCGCCAACATAAACACTGTAGTAATTCTGGGGAAGTTCGGCATCTGGAGCCAGTGCGGTTTCATATTCCTCGCCAATGCCGTACCAGTTGGATAACTGATGTTCCACCCCGAAATCAATGTTCCAGTTCATCCTGCGTTGCCTGGAGGCATAATTCAGGTTGAGTTCGGTGTCGTAATATTTGTCGTCCACCAGCACCTCATCAATCCCGCCCTGTGCAGAATTATGGGTCAGGAAGATCCCGAAGTTGTCGGACCGGCTCACCTCCAGATTGCTGTAGAATTCCGCCAGAATACTGGTGTAATTCCCGAAGCCAAGGGTGGCATAGTTGTCATAGATCTTCACAGGCCGTGCCCGCTCCAGATTGGTAGCCCTGCCTTTTTCAGGAGTAAAAGTGGAGGCCACAGGCACTGAAAAGATGCTGTAAGTGACAGGTTTCTTCTCCAGGCTGATGGAATCGCCAATACTGGGGATCTCTCTTATTTTGAACGCATCATTGACGCTGGGGGTATAAGGCTTTACCACTTCCACCGTTTCGCTTCCCAGATCCTGGGAGATGGCGGTTCCCGATAGAAAAAGGGCGCCTAGAAATATGCTCGTCTTTACTATTCGCATGGAAAATGACTTAGATTGATTTTTCACAATTAACTGGGGATTAATTATTGGTTTCTACTGAAGCGTTGGTCTTGGCTTCTTCCGCCTTGATTCTTGCTAATTCCTGCCGGGCTTCCTCCACAACTTCCGGAAACTGCGGGAAGTTCTTGATCACGTTATCCAGGATGTAGGTCGCCTGGTAAGCATCATCCAGCTGATAGAAGTTCTTGCCCATCAGCACAAGCCCCTTGGCGCCGTAAAGTTTATAACCCGAGTATTCCTTGGCTAGTTTCTGAACGGCATCGTTGGAGGCCTGATAATTACCGGCTTTATTCTTGAAATAGGCTTCATAGTACAGGGCTTCTGCTGCCAGTTCCCCTGAGGCGGTCTTTGCCACTTCGGCATAGGCGCTTTTAGCCCTGGCCTCGTCCCCTGTCTGAATGGCGGCGCGGGCAATGATTACCTGGGCGTCGTTCTTCGCATTCTGGTCGGCTCCGGGAGTGGAAAGCACTTTTTCGGCATAAGCCACCGCCTGCGGATAATTCCTGGTCTCCAGATAGGATTTCATCAGGTTAGATTGCGCGAATACAATGTTCTGCTGCTTCTCGGCTTCGCTCTCCAGTCGTTTTAACAGCGGAGCGGCTTCTGCATAATTTCCCTGCTCCATAAGGAACTGGGACAGACGCAACAGGGCTTCTTCCGTAAACTCACTCTGCCCCTGCTCCGCCACGTAACGGTAATGCGGTGCTGCCTTTTCCTTGTTGCCTTCCCTGAAATACATCTGGGCGAGGTAGAAATGACTGTGCAGGGCATGTATTCCATTGGGGAAGGATGCCAGGTATTTTTCGAAACCGGCAATGGCCTGTGCGGTGTTATTTTCTACATACTGCTTCTCTGCAGCTTCATAGGTAGTGTTGTCCAGATCGGCATCGCTGACCTCCACGAAGTCAACATTTTTCACCCAGGCAGCATATTCGTCGGTTCGGCCAAGGTCAATATAAATAAGCCGGGCGGTCTGTACCGCCTGTACGGCCTCAGGGGTGCCGGGATAATCGGCAACCACCCTTTTGAACTTATCCAGGGCCTGGTTGCCCTGACTCGAATTGTAAAACACCAGCCCCTGCTTCAGCAGCGCCTTGGGAACCAGAGCACTTCCCGGTACTTCACGAATAAGACGGTCATAGGCCGCAATACCTTCCGAGGTGTTTTTCATGGCGATATAGGTGTTCCCCAGTTCATAAAGGGCATCGTCCCTGTAGGAGGAACGTGGGTGCTGGTTCATGAACTGATTCAGGGCTTCTATTTTGCTGTCATTTCTGCTCACAAATCCATAACTGATGGCTTTTTGGAATGCGGCATAATCACTTCCGGGGCCACCAAGGCTGACAGCTTCGTTATAGGCTTCAATGGCGGGCCAGTACTGACTGTTCACAAAGTAGCTGTCCCCAAGACGGATGTAGGCATCATTTCTTCGGGCCCTGTCATTGGAGGCGTCCTCCGCATATCTCTTGAAATATTCGATAGCCCTTCCGTAGTCACGCATTTTGAAATAGGCAAACCCGATGTTATAGTTTAGGTTCTCTTTTTCCGAGGCTCCGGCGGCCCCACTCATTCCGCTGAACTCGCGGTAGCCGATAAGGGCATCCTTGAAATTGTTGGTGTTGAAATCGCTTTCCGCCTTCCAGAAAGTGGCGAGGGCCGTGAAACGCGGATCCCGCGGCTGGGTAAGGGACTTGTCGAAATATTCCACTGCGGCCTGATAATTCCCTTCGTTAAAGAGTTCTATCCCGCGATAGAAGGCCACTTTCTGGTAAACCAGGGTGTTTTGGAAATCCCTATTATCCTCCAGCAGGCGCATGGCCTCCTCGTAATTTTTGGAGGTAATAAAGGAGTCGATCAGTAGGTCCTCGATCTCTGCCTTGGCAGAAGATTCTGGATAAGCCTTCAGATAGCCCAGCAGCACCTGGGGCACGCTTTCGTAACTATTCCCTATCTCATAGCTGAGTTTGGCGTAGTTCAGAGCTGCATCGGCCTTGATCTGCGGATCAAAATCCATTTCACTGGCATTCTTGAATGCATTCAGCGCCTGCTGCTTCTGATTCATGTTCAGATAAGACTGGGCCAGATGGTAATAGGCATTTTGGGCGACGGCATTCTCCCCGTCGATGATCTTGTTGAATTCATTGATGGCAGCCTCAAAATTCCCCTGCTTGTAATAGGCGTAACCAAGTTGATAATAGTCGGTGTTATTCCATTTCCCCCTTTCCCCCTGGTACTCCTTCAGGTAAGGAATGGCTTCCTCGTAACGCCCAAGGTTGAAATAGCTTTCCCCGATGATCTTGTTAAGCTGGGAAATTTCGTTCCTGTTGGCTTTTGGCAGCTGCTCCTTTGCCGAGGCAATGGCCGCTTCGAAATCCCCGCTCTTGAAGCTCATATCGCTCTGGTAATAGGCAAGATCTTCAGAGTAGGTCTCGTCCTGCTCCACTTCCTCAAAATATTCCTGGGCAGCGTCATAATCGTCGCCTTCGTAGGCCATATAACCGAGGTAATACTTTGCCTGGGAACCGTATTTATCAGAATCCTTCACCTTTTCCAGATATTCCTTCGCCTGTTCAGGCTTTCGGGACCGGAAATAGGCATATCCGTTGTTGAAGTAAAAGCGTTCCAGTTCGTTCTTTCCGAGGTTATCCTGATCCACTCTTTCATACCATCTCTGGGCAAGGGAATATTTTCCGCTTTCGAAATAATAATCCGCTACATCCTGAAAGGCTGAATTCCGTTTGGTGCTGGTAGGATAGCGCTCCACGAAATCCTCCATCAGCTGGTCTGCTCCGGGCTGGCCCAGCCGGATGGCAGCATTGGCGATATAATAAGCGCAATCCGCTTCGATTTTTTCATCTTCCACCTGATCCTGTACCCTGTCAAACAGGGTCTGGGCGGCCAGGTACTGCCTGTTGTTGTACAGTTCCAGGGCCCGGTTGAAATCCACCAGCTCGTTGGTCTGAATGGCCGACTGCTGAGGGAATGCCGAAAAGCTTAGGAAAAGGAGGACAACAAAAAGAAATGTTTTGTTACGCATTATTCAGAGGGTTTGGTTTTGTCTATGACTCAAATATACTTAAACGCACATTCTATAACGCCAGATTTGGCGGTTAATTGTTAACGAAATGATGCAATTTCAGGGGTGAGGTCTGAAGGGGAGAAAGGCGGACTGATTTTCAGGGACTTCTAAAGGGGAGAGACTGGAGACTGAAGACTAAAGACTAGATAATGGGTTTCCCGCAGATAGCGCAGATTTTTACGCGGATTTTCGCAGAGAGATCAGGTAATAATTAAAAACTTTGAACTGTACACAGCAAGCCCTTACCCTACCCGTAGACCATTCTCTACCTTGGCATCCGGCTGCAGAAGTACGATGTCGTTCTCTGCTCCCATGGCCCCAAGGACAAGGCATTCGCTCATAAAGGTGGCGATCTGCTTCTTGGGGAAATTGACCACTGCAATGATCTGGCGGTTCAGCAGCTCCTCTTTTTTGTAGCGACGGGTTATCTGGGCTGATGATTTTCGGACACCAATTTCAGGCCCAAAATCGATGCGGAGTTTATAGGCGGGATTACGGGCTTCGGGAAAGTCTTCCACGTCAATGATGGTTCCCACCCTCATCTCTACTTTTTCAAAATCCTTCCACGTAATTTCCATAAGAAGTCTGTGTTTATCATCTCTCAAATATCCATTATTAGTTTAATCCCTAAAAATTTTTTTTGCCTGCGAACAAGTTTTATTTTTAGGACCTAAACTACAGGTATATTATCAATGGCGAGAACTGAATCCAAAATGCTTCCCCTGGGGACCCGAGCCCCTGAATTTCAACTGCCCGACGCCGTGACGGCCAATCTATATTCCCTGAATGACCTGATGGGAAGAAAGGGGACGGTGGTGATGTTCCTGTGCAATCACTGTCCGTTTGTAAAGCACGTGACAGATGAGATCGTCAGGGTAGCCAACGATTATCGGGTGCTGGGCTTTGGTTTTGTCGCCATCAGCAGCAATGATGTGGAGCAATATCCCGAAGACCATCCGGACCTGATGTGGAAATATGCCCGAAAAAACAACTTCAGCTTTCCTTATCTCTACGACCGCACCCAGGAGGTGGCCCGAAATTATGATGCTGCCTGTACGCCGGATTTTTATCTTTTCGATGCAGATCTGAAGCTGGTGTACCGCGGACAGCTGGATTCCTCCAGGCCGGGCAATGGCATTCCCTCCAATGGAAGGGATCTTCGTGAGGCCCTGGATGCGTTGCATGGGGACAAACCCATTTCCCCACTACAGAAACCGAGCCTGGGATGCAATATAAAATGGAAATACACTCCTAAATCTGAAGGTTTCCACGACTGAGAAGCACGAGATATATTTTTAAAATAATTTACATAAAAGTTTGGAAGTCAGACTTTTATTCGTATCTTGTAATGGCATAAGTTTCGGTTTTATAGAATGACTGTACGATTTTTACGAAGTCTCAAAGTACGGAAAGCTATGAATATTGAAACTTATGCTTTTTTATGCCACCTCTCCCAGATTAGAAGCATGAAAAAAATATTCTATCCTTAACCTCATTTCCGGGACTCATTACAGTTTTATTCTTTATATTTAAGGTTCACTTATTTACTATCTAAAACCTTAATAGAAAATGAATGCACTAAGATTAGGAGACGAAGCCCCAAACTTTGACGCTGAAACCACCCAGGGAAAGATCAACTTCTACGACTATCTCGGGGATAGCTGGGGAATTTTGTTCTCACATCCGGCGGATTATACGCCCGTCTGTACCACAGAACTGGGAGCCGTGGCCAAATACAAGGAAGCCTTTGAAAAGCGGAATGTAAAAGTGATGGCGTTAAGCGTGGATGGAGTGGAATCACACCACGGCTGGATTGGCGATATCAATGAGACGCAGGATACCGAGGTTAATTTTCCCATCATTGCAGACGAGGATAAGAGAGTGGCCAACATGTACGACATGATCCACCCCAATGCCAACGATACCCTTACCGTCCGCTCTGTTTATGTCATCGGGCCGGACAAGAAGATCAAACTGATGATAGTTTATCCCGCAAGTACTGGAAGGAATTTTGACGAACTTATCCGGGTAATAGATTCCCTTCAGCTGACTGCCTACCATAAGGTAGCCACGCCCGCCAACTGGAAAGAAGGAGAGGATGTGGTAATAAGTCCTGCAGTGAGCAATGAGGACGCAGAAAAAATGTTCCCGAAAGGATTCAAGGAGGTGAAATCATACCTGAGGATGACTCCGCAGCCAAACAGGAATTAAGATTTCTCCTGACATAAAAATAAAACCCCGGCTTTTTAGCCGGGGTTTTATTTTATTCTTATCTGCGGAATCTGCGCCAAAATCTGCGAGATCTGCGGGAAACTTCTTCTACTTCACATCCACCAGTTCCACATCAAAGATCAAAGTGGCATTAGGCGGGATCACCCCTCCGGCTCCCCTTTGCCCATATGCTATATGTGGAGGAATGACGAATCTGGCCTGATCTCCCACCTGCAGCAGCTGGATCCCTTCATCCCAGCCTTCTATCACGTGGCCCTTTCCTAAAGGAAATTCGATAGGCTCCTTTCTCTTGTATGAAGAATCAAAAACGGTCCCGTCAGCCAGCATTCCTTTGTAATGTACGGATACTTTCTTTCCTGCTTCCGCTTTGGTCCCTTTGCCTCTGACAATAAATTTATAGCGAAGTCCGCTTTCGGTTTTTTCAAAACCCTGTGACAGTTCCCCAATCAGTTCTTCCTGCTGCTTTCTTGCTGCAGCTTCCCTTTCGGCCTTGGCGCCGTTAAACATCCTGAACTGCTCCACTGCATTGAATTTTTCAGCTTCCTCCCCTACTCTGAGGATTTCGAGCTGCTCGATCTGATCGCCCTGTTTGATGGCGTCCACGACCTCCTGTCCTTCTACCACATATCCAAAGACCGTATGTTTTCCGTCCAGCCAGGGAGTCTCCTGGTGAGTGATGAAAAACTGGCTCCCATTGGTGCCCGGTCCGGCATTGGCCATGGAAAGCACTCCCGACTTGTCATGCTTAAGCTCCGGATGGATCTCGTCTTCAAAGTTATAACCGGGTCCACCGGTTCCATTTCCCTGAGGATCGCCCCCCTGGATCATGAAATCAGGTATCACCCTGTGGAATTTCAGTCCGTCGTAATAAGGTTTCCCCTGTGGAAAGGCCTTGTTTTCGAGGTTCCCTTCCGCCAGGCCAACAAAGTTGCCCACCGTTCCCGGAACCTTCTCATATTCAAGCTTTACCAGTATATCTCCCTTTGGAGTACAAAATTTCGCGTATAACCCGTCGTTCATGAGGTTCATTTTATGTTAGAAACGCAAAGATAACGAAATGTGAAAGCCTGAGGAAAGTCTTAACAATTATTTGTTGTAAAATACTGGATTTCAGTTAATAACAATGTTATTTTTTAAAGAATCCTGCTCTTTGTCCTATGGGGTGAGTACCTCATGGATCCGGAAATTCCAAAGTGTCGGCAATAAATAATATACCAGCAGGCTGATAAGGAAAATGGACAGCAGGTTCATAAACAGACCAGCCCTCATCATATCAGAGATCTTCAGCTGTCCCGATCCAAAGACCACGGCATTAGGCGGAGTGGCTACCGGCATCATGAAGGCGCAGGAGGCAGCAAGGGTGGCCCCGATCATCAGGAGATAAGGATGCAGTCCGGTAGCGATGGCCATGGGGGCCAATACGGGCAGGAGCATGGCTGTGGTGGCGGTATTGGAAGTCACCTCCGTCAGGAAATTTACGGCGGCTACCAGGAACAGGATAAGCAGGAATAAAGGCAGGTACTGCAGCCCCGAAAGCTGCTCCCCTATCCATGCCGCCAGTCCGGTGACTTCAAATCCCTGAGCCAGGGCCATGCCTCCTCCGAATAAGAGTATGATCCCCCAGGGCAGTTTTACCGCCTCCTCCCAGGTGACCAGGGACCGGGATGGCTCTTCTCCGACCTTGCCCGCAGGTACCACGAACAGAAGGATCCCGGCGCCGATGGCAATAATGGTATCATCAATGGCAGGAAAGAACGGCTGGATCAGAAACGAACGGCTGATCCACAGCAGGGCCGTCCCCACGAAAACCGCCAGCACCCGTTTCTCCTGTTTAGAGATCTTTCCAAGGTCCTTCAGCAGCTTTCTGATGAGGCTTCTTCCTCCCTGCAGTTCGGCATTGCCGAAGCGGAAGGCAAAGCTGGTAAGATAGATCCAACAGAGAAAGAGCAGGACCACCGCCACCGGAAGTCCAAGCAGCATCCATTCCATGAACCCGATCTCCACTCCGTAAAGTTCTTCCACAATCCCCGCAAATATGAGGTTTGGCGGGGTCCCGATGAGGGTGGCCATTCCGCCGATGGACGCACTGTAGGCTATGGCCAGCATCAGGGCCTTTCCGAATCGCTGCTGTTCATCTTCCGGGGTGGCCAGATTATCCTTCAGCACCTTTATTATAGCCATTCCGATAGGCAGCATCATTACGGAAGTGGCCGTATTGGAAATCCACATGGACAAGAAGCCCGTGGCGAGCATGAAGCCGAGGATGATGAACTTGATCCTGCCGCCGATGAGGCTGATGATGCTCAGGGCGATTCGCTTATGAAGGTCCCAGCGTTCAATGGCGATGGCCAGAATAAAACCTCCCAGATAAAGGAAGACGTATTTATGGCCGTAAGCTTCGGTGGTTGTCCCGATATCCAGGGCCCCGGTCATTGGGTAGAGAACTATGGGAAGCAGGGAAGTGACCGCTATGGGAACCACTTCGGTGACCCACCAGATGGCCATCCAGAAGGTGATACAAAGAACATCAAAAGCCGCCGGAGGCATGCCTTCAGGAGCTCCAATCAATTGAAGTGCCACAAACAGCAGCGGGCCAAAAAGCAGGCTGAATTTCTTTATTAAATGGTTCACCAGGGGGCTGATCTATTTGTCATTCGTTCCCAAATTAACAAATTTATTTCCAATATCAGGAGAATTCCGTAGCCCGAAGTCCCGGAGGGACGACCGAAATTCCAATGCTGGTCCTGACAGGCAAAAAATTATCGGCCGCCCCTACGGGGCTCAAAACCTGTCTGAACCTCACCCCGGGCTGAAACCCAGGCTAAATGTTCAGTCGTCCCTATCGGGACTTGGAATTTGGAATTGGGAATTTGGAATTTGGAATTTGGAATTTAAATATTGGAATTTTCAATTCGCCACCTCACTTATAAACTTGATCCTGTACAACCTCAGCTCTTCCTCCTCATAATCCCCGTCAAATTCATCCAGGGCCTCCTCGATTTTGTCGTTCTGGGCCTCCAGGAAGTAATCGTGGATCTCTTCCTGCTGCTCCTCATCCAGGATTTCGTCGATCCAATAGGTGATATTCAGCTTGGTTCCACTGTATACGATGGCTTCCATCTCCTTTATGAAATCTGTCATTTCCATCCCCTTTGCGGCGGCAATATCGTCCAGGGGCAGCTTTCGGTCCACATTCTGTATAATGTACAGTTTTAATCCACTATTGGCGCCCGTGGTCTTCACCACCAGATCATCAGGCCTGATGATCTCGTTGTCCTCCACATAACGACCTATCAGGTCCACAAATTCTTTTCCGTACTTCTTGGCCTTCCCTTCCCCTACACCGTGGATATTGCTGAGTTCCTCTATATCCACCGGATATTTGGTCGCCATATCCTCCAGGGAGGGGTCTTGGAACACCACGAAAGGAGGTACGCCGAGTTTTTTGGCCACCTGTTTTCGCAGGTCCTTAAGCATCTTCACCAGTCGGTCGTCCATACCACCACCGCCTTTTGAGGCACTTACTATGGAATCGGCTCCTTCCGCGTCGAAGATATGGTCTTCGGTCATCATGAAGGATACCGGATTTTCAAGAAAATCCTCCCCTTTCCTGGTGATCTTTACTACTCCGTAGGTTTCTATGTCTTTTCTAAGCAATCCTGATACCAGGACCTGTCGTAGCAAAGCCATCCAATAAGAAGATTCCCTGCCACTTCCCTTTCCGAAAAGCGGATGCTCATCGGTTTTATGGGATTTAATGACGGCATTGGATTTCCCCACCAGGGTATTGACCACCTCCTTGGATTTATAAAGCTGCTTTGTTTCTTTCACCGTCCTAAGCAGCAGCTCCACCTCGTCCTGCGCCTCATGTTTCTTTTTGGGATTGCGCACGTTGTCATCCATGCTGGCCCCTGCCCCTGTCTTCTCGTCAAATTCTTCCCCGAAATAGTGGAGAATGAACTTTCTGCGGGAGATGGAGGTTTCGGCAAACGCCACCACTTCCTGCAGCAGGGCCTGCCCGATCTCCTGTTCTGCAACGGGTTTTCCGCTCATGAACTTCTCGAGTTTCTCGATATCCTTATAGGAATAGAAGGCCAGACAGTGACCTTCGCCCCCGTCCCTTCCGGCCCTTCCGGTTTCCTGGTAATAGCTTTCTATGGACTTGGGGATGTCGTGATGGATCACAAAGCGCACGTCCGGCTTATCGATCCCCATCCCGAAGGCGATGGTTGCCACCACCACGTCAACGTCCTCCATAAGGAACATATCCTGATGTTTGGAGCGTGTTTTGGCATCAAGGCCTGCATGATATGGCACGGCTGAAATTCCGTTCACCTGAAGCGTCTGTGCGAGTTCCTCTACCCTTTTCCGGCTTAGGCAATAGATAATCCCCGTTTTACCCGAATTCTGCTTTATAAAGCGGATAATGTCCCCGTCGACGTTCTTGGTCTTGGGCCGGATCTCGTAATACAGGTTGGGCCTGTTGAAGGAAGCTTTGAAGGTCTTCGCATCTGTAATTCCCAGGTTTTTCAGGATATCCTCCTGCACCTTGGGAGTGGCGGTGGCCGTAAGACCGATGATCGGGATATTCTCCCCTATGCGTTTCACGATATGGCGCAGGTTCCGGTATTCCGGCCTGAAATCATGACCCCATTCACTGATACAGTGGGCCTCATCGATGGCCATAAAAGAGATCTTCACGCTCCTGAGGAATTCCACATTCTCCTCCTTGGTAAGCGATTCCGGGGCAACATATAGCAATTTTGTGATCCCGTTGGTGATATCCTCCTTCACCTGCCTTACTTCCGTCTTGTTCAGGGAGGAATTCAATACATGTGCAATGCCGTGTTCCGAAGAAATTCCCCGGAGTGCATCCACCTGGTTTTTCATTAAAGCGATAAGGGGGGAAACCACAATAGCCGTCCCGTCCTTGATCAAAGCCGGAAGCTGATAGCAGAGGGATTTTCCTCCCCCGGTAGGCATTACAACGAAGGTGTTGTGGTTGTTGACAATACTGGTAATTACTTCTTCCTGTAGCCCTTTGAACTGGCTGAAACCAAAGTATTTTTTAAGCTGTTCGTGTAAGTTGATTTCCTGCGAAGTCATTCAATTGTGTTACAATTTTATATACATTTGCATCTTAAAGATACGTATTTCTTTAGGAATGCAATTCATAATTTTTCAAATTTGACACCTCAAGAAAAAATCCTTTCTGTCGCCAGAGAAACCATTTTAACTGAAGCCAAAGCAATTGCAGATCTAGAGCAATTATTAGACCAAAATTTCGCCGAAGCGGTACGTGCCATATACAATTCCAAAGGTAGGGTAATTATTACTGGAATCGGCAAAAGTGCAGTGATAGCCACAAAAATTGTAGCCACCCTGAATTCCACCGGAACCCCTGCCGTCTTTATGCATGCCGCCGATGCCATCCACGGCGACCTGGGAACCATCCAGCAGGACGATGTAGTGATCTGTATCTCGAAGAGTGGCAACACCCCTGAGATCAAGGTATTGGTGCCACTGATCAAGAACTTCGGAAATATCCTTATCGCCATCACTGGCAGCATGGACTCCTTTCTTGGACAACAGGCGGATTTTGCCCTGAATTCCTATGTGGAAAAGGAAGCCTGCCCCAATAACCTGGCACCTACCACCAGTACCACTGCCCAGCTGGTCATTGGGGATGCCCTGGCAGTATGCCTTCTGGACCTTCGCGGTTTTTCCAGCAAGGATTTCGCCAAATACCATCCCGGAGGGGCCCTGGGGAAAAAGCTGTACCTGCGGGTAAGCGATATCGCAGACCAGAACCAGAAACCTCAGGTGACTCCCGATACCTCCATTCCGAAAGTAATTGTCGAGATTTCCGAGAAAATGCTCGGAGTGGCGGCAGTCATTGAGGATGAAAAGGTGGTGGGGATAGTGACGGATGGGGATATCAGGAGAATGCTGTACAAAAGCACCGATTTCAGCAACCTGACCGCAAAAGATATCATGACCGCTTCCCCCAAGACCATTGCGCATAACGCCATGGCAGTTGATGCGCTGGACGTGCTGGAGGAGCATAAGATCTCCCAGCTGCTGGCGGTGAAGAATGAAAAATATTACGGAGTAGTGCACCTGCACAATTTAATAAGAGAAGGAATCCTATAAATGACCAAGAAATTACCCAGCCCACAAGGCGAGATGTCCTTTCTGGACCACCTGGAAGAGCTTCGCTGGCACCTGATCCGAGCCACCCTGGCCATAGTGATTGCCGCTTCCGTAGCCTTCCTCCTCAAAGGTTTCATCTTTGATGTCCTGCTTTTCGGACCGACCAATGCAGATTTCTTTACCTATGACATCCTCTGCCGTCTCACTACCTTTGTGGGGATAGGCGGGGAAGGTGGCTTCTGTTTTGATGAAATGCCTTTTACCATTCAGAGTAGGACCATGGGCGGACAATTCTCAGCCCATGTGTGGACCGCCATCACTGCCGGATTCATCATTTCCTTCCCATACGTAATTTACGAATTCTGGAAATTCATCTCCCCGGCCATGTATGCCAATGAACGAAATACCGCACGAGGATTCATCTTCATCTCCTCCCTGCTGTTCTTCATTGGGGTACTTTTCGGATATTACATGATCACTCCTCTTTCCATCAACTTTCTGGGAAAATACCAGGTGAGTGAGACGGTACTCAATGAATTCGACCTGGGCAGCTATATCAGTCTGGTGCGGTCCTCGGTCCTTGCCTGCGGCCTCATTTTCGAACTGCCCATCATCATTTACTTCCTCACGAAAATCGGCCTTGTAACCCCGGAATCCCTCAGGAAATACAGAAAGATTTCCCTCGTAGTGGTACTGGTGCTCTCCGCCATCATCACTCCCCCGGATATCCTGAGCCAGATTATCGTAGCCATCCCCATCCTGGTTCTTTATGAGGTGAGCATCCTGATCTCCAAGATAGTGGTGAAAAGAGAAGCCCGAAAATTAAAAAGTCATAAGTCATGAAAAACCAGGTAGAAGAATTCAACGCCTACCGCCAGAAGATGAATGAGAAACTTCTTGGCGACAACAATAAGATCATCAAACGCATTTTCAATCTCGATACCAATGCCTATGCAGAAGGGGCACTGGATGTGAAGACCAAGGAGCTTTTGGGACTAGTAGCCTCCACCGTCCTTCGCTGCGACGATTGCGTAAAATACCATCTGGAGACGTGCTATAAAGAAGGCATCACCAAAGAAGAAGCCATGGAGGCCCTGAGCATCGCCACTCTCGTTGGCGGTACAATCGTCATTCCACATTTGAGGAGGGCGTATGAATATTGGGAAGAGCTGGAGAATCAGGGGTAGTTGAGAGTGGAGAGTGGAGAGTGGAAAGTGGAAAGTGGGATGTAATTTGCTATAAAAATCTGAATCTTTATTATGGAGGAGGTGCATTTCAATTTTGAGGATCTAAAGGTTTATCAAAAAGCTTTGGATTTTACTGATTTAGTTTACGAAATGACCAGTAAATTCCCAAAGAGTGAGCTTTATGGTCTTACTTCACAATTTAACCGCGCAGCCGTTTCCATCGTCTTAAACACCTCTGAAGGTTCCGGAGATACTGATTCCCAATTCCACAGATTCCTCCAATTGGCAGACGATTCAATAAGAGAATGCGTTTCATGCTCTACTCTTGCCTGCCGTAGAGGATATATCACTCTGGAAGAGAATAAAAAAGTAAGACTTTTACTAATGGAAATGCTCAAAATGATAAAAAGCCTCCAAAGGTATCTAAAAACCAAAAACAAGTAAATCGTGCAGACTATCCACTCTCCACTTTCCACTTTCCACTAATATTGGCTATATTTATCCCTTTCCCTAAAGAACTTTACCCATGAAACTAAGAGCCGACAGTCTTGTAAAAAAATATAAAGGCCGTGAAGTCGTAAAAGGTATTTCCGTGGAAGTGAACCAGGGGGAAATCGTAGGGTTGCTTGGTCCCAACGGAGCGGGGAAAACTACCTCCTTTTACATGATAGTTGGCCTGATCAAACCCAATGGGGGAAGGATATTCCTGGACAAGGAAAATATCACCAAATTCCCCATGTATAAGCGTGCCCAGTACGGAATCGGATACCTCGCACAGGAAGCTTCTGTTTTCAGGAAACTCAGCATCGAGGACAACATAATGAGTGTGCTGGAGCTGACCACACTTTCGAAGAAGGAACGTGTGATGAAAATGGAATCCCTCATCGACGAATTCAGTCTGGGACACATCCGCAAGAACCGCGGAGACCTGTTGAGTGGAGGGGAACGAAGAAGGACTGAGATCGCCAGAGCCCTGGCCACCGACCCTAATTTTATCCTGCTGGACGAACCCTTCGCCGGAGTGGATCCCGTGGCTGTGGAAGACATTCAGAGGATCGTAGCTCAGCTCAAGGACAAAAACATCGGGATTCTTATTACCGACCACAACGTACAGGAAACTCTCGCCATCACTGACAGGACTTATCTGATGTTCGAAGGCCGCATTTTAAAAGCCGGAATTCCCGAGGAACTCGCCGAAGATGAAATGGTGAGAAAAGTATACCTGGGCCAGAATTTCGAGCTGAGAAAGAAGAAGTTGTTTACTACTACTACTACACAAAATCCTCTTGGGGAGGAGGATAAAGTTTAACTTATTGGCAGAAAAAACTTTTAATCAAATAGGGTATTTAATTTCATTCGGACTACAGCTGAGCTATCTTCATCTAAACGACCAATTCTCCTTCTGATCATATTCTTCTGTATCGTAACGATTTTATGTAATCTTACTACTGAATCCGTAATTAAACCTGATTTTTCCCAGCCCGGCCCGTCAGGTCGCAGTACCATGTCACTAGGATATAGTTTGGGTGGAATCCTGCTGGAAATAAATGCGATAACCACCTGTTCGAAATCCCCTATTTCTGAGGTTAAACATAATGCAGGGCGAACTTTATACGACGAGAGATCGTCAAAAGGAAAAGGAACCAGAACAATTGAATTTTTAATCATTAAAGGGTTCCCCATCTTTTAATGAATAAATATCTTCCTCAGGATCATTTAAAAAATCGAACGCAGGATTATTTGAAAGGGATTTCAACCAGAACTTCTCATCTTCCTGTTCTTCTACCTCTTCCTCCAATAAAACAAAAATGCGGACTTTTGTATCTGTCCACCCAATTTCTTCTTCGAGTTTTAAAAATCCATCCTTGTCCGTCTTACATTTTAATTCTTTTATTTTCATAGCAGAGGATTTTGATGACTTTACTAAAGTTAATCCAGTATAAATTATTAGCAAAAATATTTCTGACGTAAATTTTCATCCTTACAAAAGATTAATGCCGCTGGGCAGAGACATTGGATAGTGCCGCTAAGCAGAGTCTCCAGACTCTAGCCGCCTTAATTAGGGAGTCTCCAGACTCCCGTACCCCCGCTCCTTCTGAGCCTACTTACCCTATCCCAACCAAAAGTCCCCAAAATTGCTTAATTTTAAGCAACATCATTCCCTATGACACCCAACAACCAGATCTGGACCATCGGCCACTCCACCCGCACCCAGGAAGAATTCATCGAACTCCTTCAGAAATTCCGGATCGATCAGCTGGTGGACGTAAGGCGATACCCGGGTTCCCGGAAATATCCCCACTTCAATAAAGACCACCTGGAAGTAACCCTCCCGCAGCAGCAGATTGAATACCTGCATCTGGAGGATCTGGGCGGCAGGCGAAAAGTAAGTAAGGTTTCGAAAAATATGGCCTGGCGGCTGATCTCCTTCCGGGGCTATGCCGATCATATGGAGACAGATATCTTCAAAGCCGCCGCACAGCAGCTGCAGCAGGCCGCACAGGTTAAACGGATTGCCTATATGTGTTCCGAAGCCGTCTGGTGGAGCTGTCACCGCTCCCTGATCTCCGATTACCTCAAAGTCAGAGGATGGCAGGTCAACCATATCATGGCCC
>CAMPJY010000029.1 GCA_946887025.1 uncultured Salinimicrobium sp. | reverse complement strand
GTCTTCTAAGCGGGTTCCTACCCAAGGGGCGAAAAAACGACTTTATGCCAAAAAGGTATCCCGGGCATTATGGCATTTTGGCATTTTGTCATTTTGAAAGACAGGATTCTCGCTGCACCCGATCTCAAGATCGGAGCGCTACCGGGCGGGAATCTCCAGATTCCCATAGGCATTTTTCACAGGTGGTCACCAAAAGACGGCAATCTGGAGATTGCCACCCTCCAAGCTCAAATCTTCAGATTTGAGCCAGCAGCTTCGATGTCTCAGAAGCCTTCGCCAACGGGAGTCTGGAAACTCCAGAAGTGGTGAAGACGGAAGAGAAAAGTCCGGAGACCGAAGAAAAAATCTGCGGTTATCTGCGAGGAAATCTGCGAAATCTGCGGGAAAGACCCCACTGGATCAGAACGCGATAAATCGCATCCCTACCCAAGGAGGCACGGGAGAAACCTGTAAGGTCTCTGCGAAAGAAATAATAAAATTCGTGAATTCGTGGCTATCCTAAGTCCTCTTCCTTTTTCCTGCCACCCCTGATGGTCCTGTAGATAAAATACCCGATCCCGCCCATCAGCAGGTAGGGGAAGATCATCAGGTACATGATCCCGTTGTTGATGCCCTCGGCGGCGCTCTGGTCCCCCTGGGTCTCCAGCACGGCGCGGCACATGGAACATTGGGCTTCCGCAGTGAAGGGAAACACTAAAACCAAAAGCAGGATAAGAAGGATGCTCTTTTTCATGATCTAATAATAGGGTGCCATAAACAAATATACGAGAACTCCCGTAACCGTCACATAAAGCCAGATGGGAAATGTCCAGCGGGCAATGCGGGCGTGTTTTTTATACTCCCCGGTAAGGCCCCTGTAAATGGTGAACAGCACCAGGGGAACAATAACGGCGGAAAGCAGGATATGGGTGATCAGGATAAAGTAATACACATACCTGATGGCGCCCTCGCCCCCGAAAGGTACGCTGGGATTGTTGATCTTGGACAGAACATAGCTCACCAGGAAAATGGCCGACAGCACAAAGGCGGTGATCATGGTATTCCGATGACTCTTGTACTGGCGGGCCTTCATAAAATAGTACCCGATAATCAGGACGATGGAGGTGATGAAATTCAGTACCGCATGAAAAAACGGAAAAGTTCCCAGCTGGGTCTGGATGATCTGCCGTTCGGGAATATAAAGAAGAGCCACCACCAGCAGGGGAACGGCTATGGAAAGGGCGATAATGCCGGGTACCATTAGTCTGTCAGACTTCCTTAGCTGCATCTTATAATAGTTTTTTAATGTCCTGTATCAGAATATCTATCTGGGGTTCCTCCTCGCCTTCGGCCACAATGGTTCCATTTTCCACAGAACCCCGGTAAGCGTAAATAGGGTTTCCGAACTTATCCATACGGGAACGGATGAAGCCTTCTTTATCGACCAGCGCAAAATAGCCCGAGTGGGCAAAACCTCCCGCCGCGGCGGAATCCTCTCCCGCAAACAAGTTAAAGCCTGAATTGGCCAGCTCAAAAAGATCTTTCTTCTCGCCCGTCAGCAGGTGCCAGTTCGGGTGGTCGATCCCGTGCAGTTCGGCGTAGCTTTTCAGCACCACAGGGGTATCGTGTTTGGGGTCGATGGTGAAGGAGGCAATCCCAAAATCTGAATTCTCACTGAATTCCTCCTGCACTTCCACCAGGTTGGCGGTCATGATGGGGCAAATACTGGGGCAGGTGGCAAAAAAGAATTCGGCCACATAGACCTTGCCTTTGTAATCCTCATTGGTAATGGTATCGCCTGCCTGATTCACGAATTCGAACTCGGGAGCCCTTTTCCTTTCTCCATTGATCTCGATGTAGACCATCGGCGCATCGTCCAGCTCGTCTTCAGGGGTCTGACTCAATCGGTCTGAGTCTACCACCTCGTGGTCCCGTACGCGGTCAACAATCCTGGGGATAAAGATGATCCCGAAGATCAGGATGATAAAGGAAATGCCTATGTAAGAATAGTTTTTCATGCCTATTGTTCTTTTTCCTTGTTATATTTCTTGAGGGCCAGTCTGTACTCCGCCAGGATCACCTTGACATCGTCATTCATCTTGTCGTCCAGGGTAGCCACCGAACGGGTATCGTAGCCGTACAGCAGTCCCTCATCCTCGTCCTCATCCCTGCCTCTCAGCGCGCCCTTCTTATCGATTATAAAGACATAGGGGGTGGAAAGGTCCTGCTGGAGCTCCAGATCGGTCTCTAGGCTTCTGAAGAGGCTCCTGATGTCCTCAGGGGAGCCGTAAATGAATTTCCACTTAAGGGGATTGGTAAGCTTTGCCAGTTCCTGCTCAAGTTTCTGCACCTGGGCCTCTGTGCCTTCTGGAACAGCGATGAGTAACTGGAAATCCTTGTACTTATAATAATGGTCGTAGATCTTCCCTGCCAGATTAAAGGCGTGGCCGCCGTACTTCTGGGGATCCTCTCCATAGAACCCAAGGATGCTGATATGGTCCTGAAAGCTAAGACTGTCCTCTTCCGCAGTGCTGAAGGCATCCAGGTCCTGAATTTGGGGGGTAAGGGTGGGAAGTTTTGCAAAATTGTGTACTCCGGAGGCGAAAAACAGGTAAGCTACAATGGGGAGTGCAAAGAGCACAATTATAACAAAAAATTTCTTCATAACTCAATTCCGTAAAGGAAGCACAAAAATAAAAAAAGGCGGTTTAAAAACCGCCTTAACCTATTGATTTAACTTTTAGAAGTCCCAGGCAACATGCCCCTGGTGAAGTACCTCATACACGTAGTCGCCTTCAGTAAGAAGAATGAATACGAGATAGATGATAAGGAAGATGGAGGTCCATACGACCGCCCTTCTCAGACCCTTGGTTTCCCCTTCCATGTGCATGAAGGCCCAGGTGATATAATATGCCTTGACGATGGTCAGGATGATGAAGATCCAGTTGAGGAGTTTCAGACTGATGAAATAGGTTTGCGTCAGGGATTCGGGTTTGATGATCCCCAGGATCACCTCCACCAGGGTGATCACCGAAAGGTAGATGAATACTGTCCAGATCCTTTTGGTGTTGGATCCGTGCGCGTGCTCTGAATGTGCTGTATGCTGCTGTGCCATTTTAATAAGATCTATATTTTATACCAGATAGAAGAAGGTGAAAACGAATACCCATACCAGATCCACAAAGTGCCAGTACAGTCCGACTTTCTCTACCATTTCGTAGGTGCCTCTTCTCTCATAGGTTCCAAGGACCACATTGAAGAAGATGATGATGTTCAGGATGATCCCCACGGTCACGTGAAATCCGTGGAAGCCGGTGATAAAGAAGAAGAAATCGGCAAAAAGCGGGGTTCCGTATTCGTTGTGGGTCAGGTTAGCTCCTTCCACGACCCCTGTCGCTTCCGCATTCAGTTTAGCCAGGGAAGCCTGACGAGGCAGGATCACTTTCTCCCCGGTCTCGGTAAGTTCCTGGGTCCGGATATGTAAATTAGGATTGGCCGCAAAAGCTGATTTCACATCCTCCAGGGCGTAAGTACCAACTTCTGCTTCATTGGTGAACCAGAGGCTGTTCGTATGTGTTTCTTCAACGGGAAGTGGGGTCACAAAATCGGCCAGGGCCACGCGTTCCCCATCTTCAGTAACAAACTGAAGTATGTTTCCTCCTTTGGTTTCAACAGCTCCATAGGAACCTTTGATGAATCCTGCCCATTCCCAGGCCTGAGATCCAACGAAGATTACCCCACCTATGATGGTAAGGAACATATAGAAGGTCACCTTGGCTTTGTTCATCTGGTGTCCTGCGTCTACTGCGAGTACCATGGTCACTGAGGAGAAGATAAGGATGAAGGTCATCAGGGCCACGTAATACATCGGGGCATCTACTCCGTGTAAAAAGGGAAAGTGATTAAAAACTTCATCAGCGATAGGCCAGGAATCGGCATATCTGAATCTCGCAAAACCATAAGAGGCAAGGAATCCGGCGAAAGTAAGGGAGTCAGAGAGGAGGAAGAACCACATCATCATTTTCCCATAGCTCACCTTTAAAGGTTCGTTACCCCCGCCCCAGGTCTTTCCTTCGGTACCTGTTCTAGTAACAGTAGCTTCCATACAAAGAAATTGAATTTTTAGTATTGGGCAAAATTACGCTTTTTTATTATCTAAAGAAATATAAAAACAAAAACAGGTAGACCCACAGGGCATCCACGAAGTGCCAGTAGATGGCACCCAGTTCTAATCCAAGCATTTGTCCCGGACGGTAGCGCTGTTTAAAATGATTATAAATTAACACAAAAAGTACGATTATACCCCCGGCCAGATGGGCAAGGTGGGCGAGCACAATCACGTAAATAAAGGAGCTGGTCACGCTGCTTTCACTCCCGGTAAGATAGTACCCCCGGGAAACGATCTCAGCGAAACTCTGGAACTGCATAAAGACGAAGACGCCGCCCAGGACCAGGGTAGCCAGGAGAAACAGGGTCGCATTGCTTCGCTTTTCAGCCAGGATGCTCTTTTTCCCCAGAATCAAAGTGATACTGCTCAGGATGATCACCAGGGTGCTCCAGAAGAAGCCCGCGGGCAGTTCGATATCCGACACCCAGTCAGGCCGGCTCTTGCTTACCACGTAGGCACTGGTAAGTCCGGCGAACATCATGATCATGCTGATGATCCCAAACCAGAGCATCATCTTCTTGGCCCGTACCATTTGGTGTCCGGGGTCTTGCTGCACTATATCCATATTCTAATGTATTTGTCTAAAACGTAAATTATCTGAAGTAAAGTGATGTAGGAAACGCTTGCAAACATCAGCTGTCTGGCGGTTTTGGCGTCCCTGTTGCGATAAAGCTGCACCGCGTAATAAAGCATTCCCATTCCGAGGATGAAAACTAGAATAGCAGCAACGGGGGAAAGGAAAAGTTCCCCGGTAAAGCCGAAAGCGGGTATTACGGAAACCAATACGGTCCACAGAGTGTAAAGGATGATCTGAATGGCAGTGCCCTTATCCTTTTTCCCGGTAGGCAGCATAAAGAAGCCTCCTTTCTTATAATCGTCGAACAACCACCAGCCTAAAGCCCAAAAATGCGGGAACTGCCAGAAGAATTGTATCATGAACAGCGTCCCCGGCTCAATACTGAAATCGCCCGTGGCAGCCACCCAGCCCATCATAAAGGGAATGGCCCCCGGGAAAGCGCCTACGAAGACGGAAAGCGGGGTTTTGGTTTTAAGCGGGGTATAGATGCAGACATACAGAAAGATGCTGATAGCCCCAAACATGGCGGTGATCGGATTGATGAGATAGAGGATGATCAGTCCCAGTACGGTAAGTATGCTGGCGATGGCGAAGGCCGTGTTCACCGACATACGTCCCGAAGGGATAGGTCGGTTCATGGTCCTGTCCATCAGGGAATCCAGGTCCTTTTCGATGATCTGGTTATACGCATTGGAGGCGCCAACCAGGCAGTATCCCCCAAGTCCCAGCATGAGCACATTAACGAAATCGATCGTGTCGGCCCCGAGAAAATATCCGGCCACGGAGGAAAATACCACACTCACCGCCAGGCGGACCTTGGTTATTTCTTTAAAATCGGAGAGGACGGAGATGGAAGGCGTATGTATACGTGCGTTATCCAAGAAGCTCTTGTTTAATTTTGCTGCAAAGATACTTCTTAATTGGATTTTAGCAAGGAGGAAGGAGTGTTAATGTTTGAAAATTGGAGTTGGAAGTCAGGAGGTTAAGGGAGTTGGAAGTCCGAAGTCCGAAGTCCGAAGATTCATCTGCGCAATTTGCGGTGAAAATCTGCGCAATCTGCGGGAAACCCTCCCGCATAGTTAATAATCGTAATACCAGTTAAATATATCCGTCCTCAGCCCAATATTCACCCAATAGGTATTGGAATCAAAATGCGATGGCGTATCCCTCAGCACATCAAAGCTCCTGAAAATAAAGCTTCCAAACAACTTCAGGTTCGTGGATGGATTGACGATATATCCCACTTGAGTCTCCCCGAAAAAGGAGTTCGAGGTATTCCCCTGCCCTATCTCTACCCCCGTCTCATAAGGCCTATTCTCCTCGCTGGTATAAATATCACCGCCATAGGCGAAATCATCTTCGAATGCATTGTAATCGAAGCCCCTGTACCCGTACACCAGCTTTAAATGCCCGTAATACCTGTCTTTCTTATAGCGGGCAATCCCGACCAGCTCCCGGAAATTGGCACCCCATTGGTGGGCCATGGACTGGTTGTTATGGCCGTAGTTCAGGGTGATGGTATTGTGGGAGTAGGCATAAGGCCTCACCTGGTTGTATTCCATCTGCAGCAGCAGGTTGTCAACCCCAAAGGCGTTGTAATACTTGGCCCCCAGCTGAAACCCCAGCTTATTTTTCCAGCTGCCATCCCCTCCGAAGATATCTCCCGAGGAAAATTCGTCGATCAGCCATTGTCCGTACAGGTTGAAGTGGTCGCTCCATTTGTATTTGGCGCTCAGCCCCAGGATGGCATTCCCTGCCCTGGCACCCGTGGAGAATTCAATGGCGCGATAAAAGATCACGGGATTCAGATAATTGAAATCAAATCCCCGGTTGTTGTCATTCTCCCACATCACCGACTCAAAGAATCCGAGATTCAGGCGCTTGGTCACATTATAACTGAGATAGTGGTTGGCCATGTATTTGGTCCTGAAGGACCCGTCCCCCGTCACCGCAGGCCTCACATCCCTAAGGGACATCCAGGTATTGGTGTATTTGATCTTCCAGAAGGTAGTGGTAAGCTTAAAATACGGATAGGGAGTGGCATTATCACTTACCAGCAGGGACCTGTATCCATCCCCGATAAACTGTTTCCCATGCCCCAGCTGCAGATTAAAGAACCTGCTTGGGCTATAGGAAAGATAGCCTTCCGCAGCAGGATAGTCGTAGCCCTGTCCCATGAATGGTTTTGCAATCCCCCTTCCCGGGATAATTGCAGGGTCTCCCCCATCGGGTTTAAGGGATTCGGCGTAATGGTTGTAATAGTCAGAAAACCGGCCCTGAGACTCATACAGCACCGAATAGAAGTTGAAATTCTTGCCCAGGCCTCCCTGAAGGATCGCAGCCCGGGTATTGTTATAGGTGACGTCAAATTCACTGCCAAAATCCTTCCCCACCTGCAAGTCCAGGGCCACATCGGCCGTGAACCAGTAATCCTCACCCTGAAAGGTTAAAAGATGCTCATTCCAGAGCTTTCTGCCCCACCAGGAGGAAACATCTTTCTTTAGGCTGTTTGTTTCTGCAGCCAGATCGTAATAAGGCTGGATCTCGTGGTACAGATAAGGTTTGGAAGCGGAATGAAAATTGGTGCCCACAGCATTCAGCTCGTCGTCAAAACGACTGTATAATTCATGGGAAAAAGGGATGTTGATGCGACTGCTCACCTTGGGATTCTCAAATTCTTCTGAAACGATGGCGTCATATTCATATTTGGCAGCTGCCAGTTTGTTTTCTGACTGAAGTACCTCGGCATCGGGAGAATCGGTTGCAACAGAATCCGTAGCCTGGAAGCTTTCCTCCAGGGGAATTATTATTGGCATGCGGAACTGTATATCGATAGGCCTGTTGTCGTAGGTAGCGGGCTTCACCTGAGGCAGGGAATCAAAGACCCTCTCCACCTCTTCCTCCAGCTCCTTATAGACGGCATCAATATAAAGGGGTTCGAAATTCCCTTCTGAGGTCACCTCAAAAAGCACTACCACTTCCCCGGAATATTCTGAGTCTTTAACCACTTGCGGGAGTTCAAATTCCTGCTTTATGTGGGATTTCAGGGTCTGATGAAAACACGCTTCCTCCTCTTCAAACAACACATTCTCGCATTCCTCAAAGCGGGGGAATCTTTCCTGATTTCCGACATATTCCTGAGAAAAAACACTGGCACAGAGGAAGAAAAACAGTAGCGAGGGATACTTCATCATAGATGGAGAAAGGCACTTTGGGTTTTTACTGCACGAAAGATACATTTTTTAGATTAAAAACAGAGTTTTTTTAGGGGTGCCACGAATACACGAATATTTTATAGCAATTAAGTTCCCCAAACTTAAAAATTTGGGCTAAAGCCCTTTTAATCTGCAGCACATAGGAACCCGCCTTAAAAGGCGGGACAATTCATTTTATATAATAATTAAATTGCCCGGACTTTTAAGTCCGGGATTTAAGGTGTTTCTTTTTAAAGGGCTTTAGCCCAATTTTATGGAGATCAAGGCGGGACAATTCAATCATAACCATATTCGTGGATTCGTGGCAATTCCCGTCAATCCCTCCCTAAAAAAATATTCGTCAATTCGTGGCAAAATAAAATCCCGCACTTGCGTACGGGATCCTCATCAAACTATGTGTAGTAATATTAATCCTGAACCCTGAAGGTAATTGGCAGGGAGTAAAGTACCCCAACTGGTTTGCCACGTTGTTTTCCGGGCTGCATTTTAGGCAGTTCTTCCACTACGCTCTTGGCTTCCTGCTCAAGTCTTGGGTGCGGTCCACGTACCCCAAGTACTGTAATGGTTCCGTTCTTCTCGATCCTGAACTGAACATAGATCTTATTGATTCCTGAAAGCCCAAGTTCACCTCCCAGGGATGTATCAAACCTCCTGTTCACAAATTCACTTATCTTTTCACTCATACAAGTCTTGCGCTCGTTGTTGTTACTCAGGTTTTCACATCCTGGAAAGATTGGCACATCCTCGATCAGCATAAAAGGTACATCAGCGATTTCTTCTTCCACCTCAGCAACTTCTACTTCCTGAACTTCCACGATCTCCTCCTGATTGGTCTCGGTAGACTGGATCACAGTCTCCTCAACCTCGACTTCGTCTTCAACAACTTCAATGATCTCGGGTGCTGGTGGCGGTGGTGGCGGTGGTGGTGGCGGAGGCGTATTCAGCTCGGTGATCGGCACATCCTCTTCTTCCAAAGCGTCCATGTCGACCATCCCGACATCTATAGCTTCCTTATCGTAAGTTTTCCACTCTATCGCCCGCCAGGTGATAAAGAGGACTAAAATCATACCGATCTGGAAGAAGAGCATACTCCTCTTCTTTAAATCGGCCTTAGGATTCTTCTTGGGTTTCATAATACCAGTTTAATTATAGGTTGGCTAAAATAATTATTTTTTCAGAAAAAATAAATTAATCTTAACTTTTAACCTGATTAATATTTCCTTTAAAAGCCATACCAGCGCTCCCGCTACCATGACCCCGATGCTATTGGCCAGAACATCAAGCAGATCGAGTTGTCGATACTCGGTCAACATATGTTGTAGAACCTCAATAAAAGTGCCAAAAACTATACAAGCTATGCAAATTACGATTATATTTTTTGCGAAGCTTTCAATCCCGGAGTTAAATACACTGAAAATCAGCCATAAAAGCCCAAGTCCGAAATAGGCACCTGCATGCATGGCCTTGTCTCCCACTCCCAGTTTGCTTACCGGGGTATCGGCGAGATTGATCAGGGAGAGGTACATTATTAGCCCTGTGTAAAGCAGGGCCGTGATAAAAAGCAGGTGTTTAGGCGCCAATAATCTCAGAATATTCATCTGCACTCAACAGATCGTCCACCTGGGAAGCATCGTTGAATCTCAGCTTCACCATCCAGCCTTCCCCATAAGGATCGGAATTTACTTTTTCAGGTTCGTCTTCAAGGCTTTCGTTGAACTCGATGATCTCTCCTGAAAGGGGCAGGAACAGATCTGAAACAGTTTTCACGGCTTCTACCGTCCCGAAGATCTCCTCCCTTTCCAGGGTTTCATCTACTGTCTCTACTTCTACGTACACAATATCTCCTAATTCTCCCTGGGCGAAATCGGTGATCCCAATAACGGCCACATCGCCTTCAATTTTCACCCATTCGTGATCCTTGGTGTACTTTAAATCTTGTGGAATATTCATCTGGTTGATTTTTTAATAAAAGCAAAGTTACTTTAATAATTGATTTGTTCAAATCCGGGAACCTAATTTCCGAAATTATATCGCAGGGTGATCCCCGACCTGATGGTGGTTTGCGGGAAGGCCGTGGAAATGGCGTATTCGGAGAAACTGTGGTCGTAGTAGACCATGGCTGTCAGGTTCTTCGAAAGGGCGTAATCCGCAATGAAGTTAATGGCCCAGATATCCTGCCCTGCAGTCACCTGGGAGTTGTCCACATCCAGATACCTGATAATGGTCTCGTTGTGGCGATAGGAGATGTCGGCCTTGAAGTTAAGGTCACTCCTCAGGACGCGACGGCGGCCCCCAAACTGGGTCGGGATCCGCAGGTCCTTGATCCTGTATCCCAGCCCAAGGGTATACTGGTTCCCCCGGATCTCCGTCAGCAGGTTGTTGTCGAAACTCAGGGACAAGGCCCTGTCCTTCTGGACTTCTGCCAGTACTTTGACTGAATTTATCATTTCCATATCGATCCTGATCAGGGGGCTGAACTGTTCGGTCAGGTTGATATTGGAGTAGATCATGTCGTTCATATAATTCCCGGCCTGATCAGTTTCCCTTGGATTCGCAGGGTCGTACTCCAGGTTGGTCTGGAACTGGTTGATGGTATAGCCGGCCTGGTATCCGTGATTGACGGAGAATCTCCTGAAGTTTTGCTTGAACCAGTCCAGGCGCATGAAGCCTGTATATTTTAAATTCCAGTTGGGTAATGGCACATCCCTGAAGGCCCCGAGGGAAATATTCCCTACATCACGGCCTGAATAGGCAGCCAGGAAGGCGGGTAACAGCACATCCTGATTGTTTCGACCATATCCAACAGGGAAACCTTCCTCATCCACCAGATTGGGGTCCTGCCCGTCCCGGGCAGCCAGTCGCCTTGCTACCTCCAGCCTGTTATCCCTGAAATCCTGAAAAGTAGCTGAAGCTTCCTCGGTACTCGAACTGAATGCGGTCCCAATCAGGATTGTCGAAATATTGAAGTTCCCATAGGTCCTTGGCGTCAGGGGCACATATTGATTGCCTGCAACTCGATAATTTTCAGTAAAGGTCTCAGAGTACATCCTGCCCGCTGAAAGATCCAGCGTAAGGTCAGGCAGCAGGTCCAGATTGGCCTGGATATTCAGTGTACTGTTCTCCACCTCCGAATACTGCTGGTTGAATTCCTGATACAGGGTAAGCCAGCCTTTACGGGCTGCCTGATACCGGATTTCCTCCTGGCTTCCAAAGGTGAAGCCAACGGTAGGTTTGAAGGTACCCATAAATCCGATACTTGGGAGGTAACCCGGAAGGAAAGTTCCATTGTTCTCCTGATAATTGACCTGAATCCTCTTGACAGCCGAAAGCAGCCCGACAAAGGTATTGTAGGTCTTCTCCCCTGAGCTCAGTCTGTTGTTATCAGCCGCATCCTCTGTTGAATTCTCCTCCTGGTTCCCGTTCAGGGTGGGCACGCCTTTACTTCTTTCCTCAATACTGGTACCCGCATCGCTTCCCGGCTCTTTCTTGGTGAGCCCCACATAATCATAGAGTTTCTGCAGTTCCAGGGTGGCGTTGACCTGATGGGAATTGGAGTTCTGAACGCTGTTCCCCAGGTTCGGGATCTCCTCCAGCACCCTGTACATTTCCGAACCACGCTCCCACTGAAAATTCCCTGTATAGGAATAGGTGGCAGTGATGAATTCGAGTACGGGAAGCTTGGCAAACGGCAGGTCGTAATTCACCTGCAGGGTCTGGTAATGCTGATTGGGCTCCCCCACATTAAAGAAATTGTCCCAGATCCCCGTAGTCTGGTCCGGTACGCTCTCTTCATCGAGATAATTCCGCACAATCCGATTGGTGGACGAGGTGAAATTGAACCTTAGGGATTTGGTAAGGTTGTAATTGATGGCGTACTGCCAGTCAAAAAGAAAATTTCGCTGATACAGCGTAGGAATCCCGCTGATGAATCCCGGAGGAAGGTTGATCTCCCTGAAAGTCTGCTCGTTGTACTGCCTGAAAATAGTGGAGCTGGCCGAAATATTGGAAGGCAGCAGATTAAAGTTGAAATCCCGCAGCAGGGCAAAATAGGCGCTGCTGTCGATGGCCTTCATATTCTTGAGGGGTTCGATGTTCAGAGGGGCGAAGCTATAATCGTAAGTAGCGCCAAGCCGCACATTCTGGTCAAAGGAATTCGCAATTTCAAAATCCCGGTGATCCACCTGATTGTAACTCGAAGATACCGTCAGGTTCTCCACATCCCATGGCATGGGTTTATCCTCATCGGTCCTTTCCTTCCTCAGGCCGATCACGTTAATGCTTTGTCTCTTGGTATAATTCTCCGCTCTTTCCTTGAGGTCTTCCCTGATCTCAGGGGTAGCTGCATTTTCCAGGACATTCTCCAGTTCCAGATCCAGGTATTCTGGGTCGTACTTGGGCGTTATAAGTTCCTCCCCAATGCTGTAGCTGACGGGAATCCTCAGGCCCCAGCTCTTTGGAAGTACCTGTCCCATATTTACATTCGTCAGCAGGTCGTACTGCTGTACATCCTCACGGCTGCGCTGATTAGGTCCCTGTTCCAGGGAACCGAAACCTACAGTACTCCTTCTTCCTGTAGCCGAAAGGTTTGCGAAATCCGCTATGTTGGCATCCATATTCAGGACTGCTGCCCAGCCGCCTTCGTTGTTCAGCTCAGAAAGCCGAAGTTCATTGAACCAGACTTCTCCACAAAGATCACGGGAATTCCCATCGGGCAGGCCATTTTTTACTCCCAGCATGATCATACGGATTCCTCCAAAGTTTGGGTTCCCTTTTATTCCCACCCGTAACTCCCCGAGTTCATAATCCTCTCCTTCGGAAACAGGGTTCAGCTGTTCATCGAAGAAATTCAATTCCGTGGCAGCGTAATTCGGATCCCCTATCACAGCCGCCTTCACCTTCTGGAGCAGCTCCAGGGAAAGCTGTAGCCTGTTCTCTTCAGGCCAGATCTCGGAGGCCCCTGAGGAGCCAAAGTCGGTTGGCTTCAAGGGAATTTCCACCTGATAGAAGTTATCCGTAAAGTCGGTCCCTATCCTCAGGAAAGCCACCAGTTCGCCCTCCTGCAGCGCAGGCTGCCCTACAAGGGATTCGGCGTGTACGAACATCTCCAGGTTCTTGTACTGCCGCATATCGATCTGAAAGTTCTTATAGACAGCCCTGGCGTCCTGGGTCTCCAGATCGCAAACCCTGATCAGAAGGGATTGTTCATTCTGGCGGATGCGGGTATTGTTGTTCAACAGCTCCTCCCTTTCCACTCCCGGAGGAAGCACATAAGGGACGGGCTGGCGATTCTCATTTTCTTCAATGCTTACTGAGGACACCTCAAACAGGGTTTCCTCCAGGGAAGGATCGGATTTATCGGGATCCAGGCTTTGGGTGTATCTGCGATAATCTCCGCGTACCAGGTCCATGGCCCCGAATCGAAGGACTACCGGGTCCTGGAAATCGGTGAGATATAGACGCATAAATCGTATCGACCTGAAATCCGCTATCCCTCCTATGGCGCTGGTAGGCTCATAGATCGGCACCTTAAACTGCACCCATCTCACGGGCAGCTCCTGCCCGTTTTCGAGGGTCGTGGTAAATTCCTTGACGTCGGTGATGTGCTGGTTATTGTCAATATTCATTCCGGGGAAAAGCTCCACCTCGTACTCGAAATAGCTATCCACGGTGTTCATGGTATTATCCCGGTTCACATCCTCCACCGTTGGCAGGGTGGTATTCCCTCGGTTGTTTTCAGTCACAGCGGTCGGGGAATTCCCCTCCAGCCCGTTATACTGCGAGTATCGCTGAAGTATATCTCCCGAGCCCTGGAGAAAATACTGGTAGTTGTCCGCCGAAGGATCGGGCATGTTTGCAAAGGCAGGGAAATTGGCCGCCTCGTCCCCATCGCCCAGACCGTCGTACCCTACATCCTGATTCTGTCTCGCCTGGCCTTCGGTGTTGAAGGCATAGATGAGGGACTGGTTGGTCGGCACCTTTCCATAAGCCGTAAAAGTGGTGTTCTCCACGCCCCCGTTCTCGGGAAGCCCGTTCTCATATTGTTTCCTTCCATCCTTCAGTACATCTTCTGAAATGCTTCCCAGGTTGAAGGTCAGGGTTCCCCCGTTGTTCCCGCTATTCTCTGGATAGATGAAGGGATCCATCAGCCAGAATTCGATGAATTCCACATTGCTCTGTTCAAAGTTGGTGGAATTCAGGGCTCTGGTGATCCCCGCAAAGTTTTCTGCTGGCTCGGGAAGTATGTTACTCCCGGCGGCTGCGGGATTGTAGTTATAAGGGCCCCTCATAGCAGGCTGGTATGCAAGGTCCATGGTGTAGATTACCTGAGACTGGCCCTGGACCACATCCACATTCGGGAAAATCTCGTCGAGGAAAACCCTTCTGGTGGCATAGCTCGCAAGATCGGCGTCCGTAATGCCCGATGGTCGCTGGCTGCTATAAAAAACCGGATCTATGCTGTACCAGGACAGCTGCGCCCTGCGATAATTTACTGCGAGATTATCATTCGACAGCTCGCCTCCAAAACCTACAGGCACACTCGAAAGATCCCAACCCAAGGGATTGTCTATGGAAATAGAGGTCTGTGCGGCTTCAAAGTCATCGACATAAGTAGTGGTCTTCCCATTGAAGTTATCTCCTTTAGGCGAACCCGGATGCAGATAGGCCATCTCACCCCTCACCGAAAAATTGGAAATTACATCAGTATCAATATTGGGCAGTTTGTTGACCATCCGGGTGAGGAAAGGTACCTCGGTGGAATAATTAAGGTTGAAGCCGTAAATGGAGTTGTTGATAGGTTCGTAGCTGTAATTGGACTTCTGGGTCAGCGGGCGTTCGTTCAGATTCAGGTAAGTTGCTCCCACCAGGAAGTTTTCATTGAACTGATGTTCCACATTGATCCCCGTAAAGCGTTTGGTCTGCTGCCCAAAGAGGGCGTTGTTTTCTGTGGAAACCTGAATGGGAATATTGGAAGCCAGCAGGGATTCATCCAGGATCTGTACCCGGCCGAACTGATAGTTCACCACATAATCCACGCCTTCCTGTAAAACCCTGCCTCCCGCGGTTACTGTTACGGAACCCTGCGGGACGTTAAATGCACCAATGGGAATTCCCTCGACATTGGAGGATTTGTATTTCCCTCGCAGCTGAAATTTGTTCTTGTCGGCTTCCAGCTGCTCTGCCTGGGTCTTTGTAGTTGTATAGAGGGTCCTGAACACATATTCCTGCTGATTGGCATTCCAGGTGGACGGGATCTCATAAATCTCAGAATTATCGTTAGGCGTGTTGTCCAGCTGATGGAACAGATATTCCCCGAAAGGTTCCACCGAGGTGAAAATAATACTTCCCGTCTCAGTATCGATGGTGAGTCCGGGCACGAAATCAAAAAAGCCGTCCCCACCGACAATTGGGTCGCCGTTCAGGTTAAGGTTATCAAGATTGAAAACGCGGAGCAGGGTGGTCTCCTCCACATCTTCAGGTAAAGGCTGCCCCTCCACCGGAGAAAGATAATTCAAAGGCTGGGGATCGGTATAGACGATGTTCATCCTGAAATCCTCCCGCTCCAGATCAAAAGCCCCCAGATTGTAAATGTTTTTCATCATAAGGTCCCAGACAGGCTCCTCCACATTGATCACGGAACTCTTCAGCATCTTCACCACCAGGTTCTGGGAAATGGCCCCTCCGTTGGGATTGACAGCTCCTGAGGCCTCAATTCCATCGTTTGCGAATTCCCCTACCTGAAAAACTTCCCCGTTGACGGTATACTGAAATGCCACCCCGAGGATCTCATCATTGGCCAGCCGCTGATTGAGGGAAATATATCCCAGGCTGGAATGCAGCCGGTATTCCGAAGGTTCCAGCTGCCGTGCATTTTCCAGTTTCACATAATCCGTACCCTCCTCTACAGGAAGGCCTCCAAAACCGCTTCTCACGGTGGCTATGTCACGAATGGCAGGCGTAAGCACCGATTCCCCTGCCCCTGTGATGCCAAATGGGTTCAGGTCGTTGTTGGTGTTATCAGGATAAGCTCCTGAAGGGCTGTTAAAAAATCCACCCGGAATATTCTCCAGTCCGATATTTCCTTCCTCAGGGGCTTCCCCCAAATCCTGTATAGCCACGATATTCCGGGCATCCGTGAGATTCTGCACGTTATTGGAACGGTTGGTCACCCACACCTGTACCCTTGTGATCTGGATATTGCTGTTGATAAAGGGATAGTTCTCAAGCGCCTCGTCGTAATGGTCCCGGAAATAATGCGCCAGGAAGAAGTGGCGGTCCTCATCGTATTCAAGGGCAAAGCGGTCGAACTCCTGCACGGTGGCTCCGCCTTCGACGTTTACCGTTCTTCGTTCAGATTTCTGTTCAGAAAAAACTCCTGTGATACGGGTCTTCCCGAACTGCAGCTCGGTTTTTATCCCGAAAAGACTCTGAGCCCCCTGGATAAGGGAGCTGTTAAGAGGCATGTTGATATTACCTACCTCGATTTTCTGAATGATGTCATCCTCCGTAGGCGTATATTCCAGTTTCAGCTGGTTCTGGAAGTCAAAGGTGGATTCGGTATCGTAATTGGCCGTCACCTTCAGCCGCTCCCCCACATTACCCAGCAAGCTGAGCTGGATACGCTGATCGAAATCAAAGGTGAAAGTGCTGCGGTTTCTTGGGGAAAAAGCTGGATTGTCACGTTTGGAATAAAGCACTCCCAGATCGAGGGCTACGGATCCCTGAGGGATGAGTTCTATTTCGCCCCCACCAAATATGCTTTCGAAGAAGTTGGAATCCACATAAAAGCTGGGCAACAGACTGCTCCTCGCGTCTTCTGCACCCTCTTTTCTTCCCGCAAGCGCATCCATCTTCTGCTGAAAATAATTCTGCATCTCCTCCTCCATCACCAGCCGTTCATACTCCTCGGGGGTGAGGATCATGGGCTGGGTAATATTGAAGCTGCCGACGGTCCTGGTGTAGATATAGCGGTCCAGTACCGGGTCGTATTCATAGGAATTGACAATGCTGTTGGGATCGGGAAGTCGGATCTCTCCAAGGGAATAGCCGGTTTTGGTAGTATCCTGCTCCTTTTCCGTCTCCTGGGCTGTCAGTGTGGAAAAGACAGCAGGGGCCCAAAGGAAAAGACAGGCCACGAAAACTGTAAACCGGAAATTATAGTTTTGCCCCAATTGAATTATAAATTTTTAAGTGCCAGTTTGATCAATGATTCTACCGTAGCATCCGGATCTGCCTTCACCAGCTTCTCTATAACCTTCTCAGATTGTTTTCGGGTATAACCAAGAGTCTCTAATGCAGATAACGCTTCTTCCCGGCTTGTATTGCGCTGTGGCGCAGAAACTTCATCAAGGCCGAATACCTTCAGGATCTTGTCTTTCAGATCCAGGATCACCCGCTGGGCAGTTTTGGCTCCTATTCCCTTTATTCCCTGAATGGTAGCCACATCGCCCGAGGCAATGGCTTCCATGATCTGCCGCGGATCCAGGGAGGACAACATGCTGCGGGCCGTGCTCGCCCCAACTCCTGAAACCGAGATCAGCAGCCTGAAGATCTCCCTTTCGCTCTTCTCCCAGAAGCCGTAAAGCGTATGCGAGTCCTCCTTCACCTGTAAATGCGTGTAAAGCCGTACCGCCTCGGAATCGGGAAGCAGGGAAAAAGTGTGAAGCGAAATATGAAGAAAGTAGCCCATGCCGTTGCAATCCAGCACCACGTTGGTGGGATTCTTTTCGACCAGCTGCCCTTTGATATGATGGATCATTAGTAGGAAAAGTTAATATAATCAAATGTAATAAAATAATGCAGACAGGGAAACAGGAAATTTGGTGGGATAGTGGAGAGTGGAAAGTGGAGAGAGGCCAGAGGGCAGTGTTGCCTGGTAGAGACGCGATTTATCGCGTGTACGCACTAATGAAGAGAGTGAAACATCCGTGGGACACGATTTCATATTACTCTCAAGTAGGTACGCGATTTATCGCGTTCTTCACTCTCCAGCCTCATTTGATGAATAAAGCAGACAAGATTCAATCAGGAAAGATTTTTCTTTGTACCTGGCCCGATTCAAATGAAGGTTCCATAAGAGTCAAAAAAGGGCCTCTTTATAGTCAAATAAGGGTTCACCCCTAATATAACCCTTATTTAACCCTTATTTAACCCTTATTTGACCCTTATTTGATTGGGCTCAGGTCAGGTACTGGATAAGCAGCAAAACCTTCCCTATTCAGCGCTTACGTAATAAAAAAACCGCCTGAAAATCCTTTCAGGCGGTTTCAAAAATATGACAAGCAAATTTTAAGCTTCCCTTTTCGCCTTGCGTTCCTTTTCCTGGGCATCGACTACCGCCACAGCAGCCATGTTCACCATTTCCTCAACGCTGGCGCCTAATTGAAGTATATGCACAGGTTTGTTCATCCCCATCAGGATAGGGCCGACAGACTCGGCTTTATTGAGTTCCTTTAATAATTTATAGGTGCTGTTCCCGGATTCCAGGGTCGGGAATACCAGGGTATTCACCTTTTTCCCGGCTATCTTGGAGAAAGGGAACTTCTTCTGCAGCAACTCCTTGTTCAGGGCGAAATCCGTCTGCATTTCCCCATCCACGATCAGATCGGGATAAAAACGATGCAGATAAGCCACAGCCTCTTTCACCTTGACGGCCTTCTCGTGTTTGGAGGAGCCGAAGTTTCCATAAGAGATCATCGCCATGACCGGCTCCATTCCAAAAAGTCGGACGGTCCTGGCGGTCATCTGGGCGATCTTGGCGAGTTCTTTTGCGGTTGGATCTATGTTTACGGAGGTGTCACTGATGAACATCGGCCCGCGGGAGGTGTTCATCAGGTTGGTGGCAGCCACCTTGAATACGCCTTTTGCCTTCCCTATCAGCTCGAGCATAGGCTTCAGCACCGTAGGATAAGACCTGGAGTATCCGGAAAGCAGACAGTCCGCATCGCCCTCATTCACCATCATGGCAGCAAAATAGTTGCGTTCCTTCATCAGCAGTTCCGCATCGTAACGCGTGACTCCCTTGCGTTTTCTGGTTTTCCAGTATACTTCGGCGTAGCGGTTCCTGCGCTCCTTCTCCTCGTCAGACTTGGAGTCGATAATAGGAATATCTGCGGCGTGGAAATCGATCTCAGCCATCAGCTCTTCGATCACATCTTTTCTTCCCAGTAGAATTGGCATTCCAACCCCTTCATCGTGGACTATCTGAGCGGCTTTCAGCACATCCAGATGATCGGCCTCGGCGAAGACGATCCTTTTCGGAGCCATCTTGGCTCTGTTCATAAGCAGACGGGTGATCTTGTTATCATTGCCCATTCGCTCGTACAAGTCATCCTCATACTTCTGCCAGTCGGTGATGGGATGCTTGGCAACCCCGCTTTCTATGGCTGCCTTGGCGACGGCCGGGGGCACCATGGCGATAAGGCGCGGATCAAAAGGTTTGGGGATGATATAATCCCTTCCGAAATTCAGTTTGGTCTCGCCATAGGCGATATTCACCTGCTCCGGTACGGGTTCCTTGGCAAGGGTAGCCAGGGCCTTTACCGCAGCCATTTTCATCTCCTCATTGATCTTGGTGGCCCTGACGTCGAGAGCACCACGGAAAATATAAGGGAATCCAAGTACGTTGTTCACCTGGTTGGGATGATCGCTTCGTCCTGTAGCCATGATGATGTCCTTTCGGGTGGCACAGGCCAGATCGTAATCGATTTCAGGATTGGGATTGGCCATGGCAAAAACGATGGGGTTTTTGGCCATCCTCTTCAGCATTTCAGGGGTAACTATGTTTCCAACTGAAAGTCCGAGGAACACATCGGCCCCTTCCATGGCTTCGGCCAGACTGGCGTACTTCTTCTTGACAGCAAAATTCATTTGCAGGTCCAGCAGATCCTTTCTGTCGGTGTGTAGCACTCCCTTGGAATCGAACATCACAATATTCTTAATCTGCACTCCCAGCGCCACATAAAGATTGGCACAGGCTATGGCAGCAGAGCCCGCGCCAGAAACCACCACTTTCACCTTCTTGATCTTCTTCCCCGCCAGGTCCAGGGCGTTGAGCAGGGCGGCCGAGGAAATGATGGCAGTCCCATGCTGGTCGTCGTGCATTACGGGGATGTCAAGCTCTTCCTTGAGTCTTCTTTCGATCTCGAAAGCTTCGGGAGCGGCTATATCCTCAAGATTGATCCCTCCGAAGGTGGGGGCAATGTTCTTGACGGTTTCCACAAATTTGTCAATGTCTTTGGTGTCCACCTCAATATCAAATACATCGATATCGGAAAAGATCTTGAATAAAAGTCCTTTCCCTTCCATCACCGGTTTTGAGGCCTCCGGGCCTATGTCGCCCAGGCCGAGCACTGCGGTTCCGTTCGAGATCACAGCGACCAGGTTTCCTTTGGTGGTGTATTTATAGGCGTTCTCCTTGTCCTTGGCTATTTCAAGGCAGGGTTCTGCAACCCCGGGGGAATAGGCCAGGGACAGGTCCCGCTGGGTGGAATATTTTTTGGTAGGCACTACCTGGATCTTTCCAGGCTGGGGCTTGGCGTGGTACAC
>CAMPJY010000028.1 GCA_946887025.1 uncultured Salinimicrobium sp. | reverse complement strand
CCTTCCAGTTTCCCCAACTCTTCAGAAATGGTTTTGGCGGTAGCCGTCATTTCCTCCATCAGCTCGTCCGCATCGACAACAGTTCCTTCGCGGCTTTTCATTTTACCACTTGGCAGGTCCACCATTCCGTAGCTCAGGTGGTACAGGTTTTCGGCCCAATCATAGCCAAGTTTCTTAAGTATAAGGAACAGCACCTTGAAATGATAATCCTGTTCGTTACCTACGGTGTAGACCATTCCATCGGCCGAGAAATCCTTCATTCTCTGAATAGCGGTTCCAATGTCCTGGGTGATGTATACGGCGGTGCCGTCACTTCTCAACACGATCTTTTCATCAAGGCCTTCCTCCGTAAGATCAATCCATACACTGCCGTCATCTTTCCTGTAGAAAACCCCTTTTTTCAGGCCTTCAGCAACCACATCTTTCCCGAGGATATATGTCTGGCTTTCGTAGTAGTTCTTATCGAAATCCACGCCCATATGTTTATAGGTTTCCTCGAAACCTTCATAAACCCATTCGTTCATTTTCGACCAAAGGTCCACCACTTCCCTGTCTCCGGCTTCCCACTTGCGCAGCATTTCCTGTGCTTCCAGAAGAATGGGAGCCTGGGTCTTGGCCTCTTCCTCCGTCTTTCCCTGAGCCTTCAGTTCCTCGATCTCTTCTTTGTAAACCCTGTCAAACTTCACATAGTAGTTCCCTACCAATTTGTCCCCTTTCAGACCGGTGGTTTCAGGAGTTTCTCCGTTACCATAGCGTTTCCAGGCAAGCATGGATTTACAGATATGGATTCCCCGATCGTTGATGATCTGGGTTTTATAGACTTTCCGGCCAGAGGCTTTAAGAATTTCTGCAACAGAAAACCCGAGCAGGTTATTCCGCACGTGCCCCAGGTGAAGGGGCTTGTTGGTGTTGGGCGACGAATATTCCACCATGATGCTTTCAGCTTCCGAGAAACGTTTCCCGAAATTATCGTCATACTTGGCAGAAGCAAAGAAATCGAGGTAGTATTTATTTGACAGTACAATATTCAGAAACCCCTGGACCACATTGTATTTCTCCACATCCGGATTATGCTCGACCAGGTATTTTCCAAGTGCCTCCCCCAACTGAACGGGGCTGGTTTTTATCTGCCGTAAAAGCGGAAAAGTGACCAGGGTTATATCCCCCTCGAAGTCCTTACGCGTGGGCTGGAATTCCAGCTTCTCGGGTTTAACCTGAAAAAGTTCTTCAATCGCTTGTTTTACCTGATTGGTGATCGTTGCTTCAATGCTCATTTATCTCGATTTTATGCCTGATAATTTTGATCCGGGAGTTGCAAAGATAACAGAAAAACTGCGTTGGCGTAGGGGCTTATTGAGCAATTCCCTATCTTTACTAAAAAGAATCATGCTCGTCAGATTAACTCCTGATTACGCTGCCGTAAAGGCAAAAATTGATGAGGCCGTTGGCAAAACCTTTACTCTGGAGGAACGAAAGCGGCTGGAAAAGACAAGTTCTGCCAATCACGAGATTACCGGCGCCAGCATTGATATTTACAATCTTCTGGCCCTGAATGAAAGCAGGTCTACCTGCACCCTCGAAATGCGTTCAAAAGGGATTGTGATAAGCTTCAGATCCAATCTTGATACTTTTGCCCTGGTGATCCCGAATTATAAATTGAGGATCTATAAAGGCAGCGCAGAAGAATATTCTTTTCACAAAGACCAGCACTTCATAAAAATATGGGCGGGGAAAACGGATGCGGAGCTGCACAGCTTCATCAGGAAAATGCGCAACAATAAATCCGACAACGCCCCTACCCGGGTAGAGGATATGCTGTAACTGTTACCGCTTACCCATGGCTGCGCCTCCCAAAAGAAAAAGGAATCCCACCCCCATCATCCCATAAAGCTGTCGCCTGGTTTCAGGTTCCACCTGGTCCTGGCTGAAGAGGGAATACAGACTAAATGCCATAAAACCAGAACCTATCAGGAGCAGAACAATTTTAAGGGTATTCTTCATTGGTTGGATTATCTCGGAATTATCCCGTCATTTCTAATTTGCCTTTGGAAGAAAAACCTCGGCCAGCATACAACGGGCACTTCCTCCCCCACAGGTCTCGATGGTGTTCAGGTCACTGCTCAGGATCTCACAATGTTTGTTGATGGCCTTGATCTGTGCCGGAGTCAGACTCTTTAAAGCTGAATCACTCATTACCAGATATTTCTTATTGTCATTTCCCCTTACCTGCAGCATATTTCCCGCATAATGATGTAACTGGGCCTCGGTGATCTCAATGATCTCCTTTCCATCTGATCTGAGGTGCTTCACGACATTTTTGCGTTCCTTTTTGTCGTCAATACTGTCAAGACAGATGACGGCAAAATTTTCAGCCACACACATCATTACATTTGTGTGGTAAATTGGCATCCTCTTCCCTCCAACATCCTGATAGGCTGTAAATATAACAGGGGAGAATTCGAAATCCTCACAGAATTCTATCAACAGCTCTTCATGGGCACGGGGGGAAAGGGCACAATATACCTTTTCGTGCTGTCGATCCATGATAAGGCTTCCTGTTGATTCCAGGAAAACATTATCCTCTTCAGCATCGGTATAGTCAATAACATTCTCTATAAGAAAACCTTCAGCTTCAATCTTTTCAAAAACCTCAGGCCGACGCTCCCTTCTTCGGTTCTCTGCGAAGATTGGATAAATGGCAGCTGTACCATCCTCGTGGAAAGAAACCCAGTTGTTGGGGAATATGGAATCGGGGGTATCCAGCTTTTTGTCGTCCTCAACAACAATGACATATACTCCTACTGACCTGAGCTTTGCGACAAAGGCATCGAATTCTTTCTGTGCCAGTTTGTTAATCTCCTCATTGGTGAGCTGTAGTCCTTCCTGGAAATAATTATTTACGGCGGTCTGCTCATTCATCCGAAAAGCCACCGGCCGCACCATTAGTAATGTATCTGTAATTTGCTTCATATAAATTTTTAGTCTCTGATAAGGGGCAGGGTCGAACATCTCAATAAGCCCTCCTGCTTTGCAATCTCTGCATAAGGCACCTCCTCAACAACCATTCCATGGGACCTGAGCCAGGTATTGAGTCTGGTGAAATTTCTTTCTGAGATCACGACCTCCTCGGAAATCGAAAAGATGTTTGAGAACATATTGTACATCTCCTCTTTGGTGATCTCGAATACATTTTCCTTCCCAAAAAGATCCACCAGCCACTGGTATTCCTCCTCTATCAGGAAACCTCCCTTATAGATGATAGCCTTGTCCTTTCCAACGGGCTGAAAACAACAGTCCAGATGAAGTGCATTCTCCCGCGGATTGGTATTTGATTTTTTCAGGTTGAAGGATTTGACCGTCTTCTGTGGGAATAGCTGCCTCAGTTGGTCAACGGCCTTCATATTGGTCCTGGCGGTCTTCAGGTCGGGGTAGTCCTCCCCATAATAGGTGCCTATTAGTATATACTCATTATGCACCATCACATCCCCTCCCTCGACATGAGCATCTTCGGGAAGACGGATGACCTTGTCCTTATCGATTTGATCAATAACATACTGGATGGCAGTGATTTCCTGTTCCCGCTCGGGAAGTATATTGGATTTGATGAATTTGTCGTCTATTACAAATGCGATATCCCTTGTGAAAATCTGGTTGTAGTTTTCAATGAGTTCGGGCCTGTAGACCTGGACATCATATTTTTTTAGCACATCGGCCACAGCCTTGATCTCCCGGACCATATCCTCCTCTTTGGGATAGGTTCCCGCCTTGATATGTTCAATAGACTTTGGATCATAAGCCTCAGAAAGTTCCGGGGCTCCCCCTTCGCTGTCTGCTATTCCAAGAACAACTGCCCTTAAACGTGAAGTTTCATTTTTTACATTTAGTTTCATCGCCCCAATTTTCAGCAAATATAAAAAAAGCCCCATAGTAACTATGAAGCTTTTTAATTCATTATTTTACTAATCTACCTATTCTCAATACTTTTGAATTTCCTGTTGGTCTCGCCCACATAGATCTGTCTTGGGCGTCCTATCGGCTCTTTGTTCAATCGCATTTCCCTCCACTGAGCAATCCACCCTGGAAGACGCCCTACGGCGAACATGACGGTAAACATTTCAGTTGGAATTCCCATGGCCCTGTAGATGATTCCGGAATAGAAGTCAACGTTTGGATATAATTTTCTTTCCACGAAATATGGATCTTCCAGCGCTGCCTTCTCCAGACCTTTTGCAATTTCAAGGATAGGATCATCCACTCCAAGCTGTCCAAGCACTTCATCAGCTGCTTTTTTGATGATCTTGGCTCTTGGATCAAAGTTCTTATAAACCCTGTGACCGAATCCCATCAGACGGAAAGGATCATTTTTGTCTTTTGCCTTATTAATGAATTTGGAGGTATCCCCACCATCTGCCTTTATCTCTTCCAGCATCTCAATAACCGCCTGGTTGGCACCTCCGTGAAGTGGTCCCCAAAGGGCAGAAACCCCTGCAGAAATGGAAGCAAAAAGACCGGCATGGGAAGAACCTACGATTCTTACTGTACTGGTAGAACAGTTCTGCTCGTGATCGGCATGAAGGATCAATAATTTATCCAAAGCATTCACAACTGTCTTGTTCAGCTTATAGTTCTTGTTCTCCTGCTGGAACATCATCTTCAGCAGACTCTCAACATAACCAAGGTTCGTATCCTTGTTATACAAGTTCTGATTTTTCTTTCTTCTCAGCGTCCAGGCGGCCAGTACAGGGAATTTAGCAAGAAGCTTGACGATAGCCTTATACATATCTTCCTCCGATTCAACATTGACACTTTTGGGGTTGAAGGCGGTAAGGGCGCTGGTCAAGGATGAAAGGACTCCCATCGGGTGGGCACTCTCAGGAAAACCATTCAGGACAGTTTTCATGTCTTCGTTAACTATGCTCTGGTCAAGTATATCGGTATTAAATTTCTGCAGCTGGGATCTGGTGGGAAGCTCTCCAAAAATCAGAAGGTAGGCCACTTCAAGGAAATCGGCTTTCTCTGCCAGCTCCTCGATGGAATAACCTCTGTATTTCAACACTCCTTTTTCCCCATCCAGAAAGGTGATGGCACTCTCACAGGAGCCTGTATTTTTATACCCCGGATCGATGGTAATCGCTCCTGACTGAGCTCTTAACTGACTGATATCTATGGCGATTTCATTTTCCGTTCCAACAACAAGAGGCAAATCGTATTTTTTCCCTTCTAACTCTATGGTCGCTACTTTTGACATATTTAAAAAACTTTTCTTGAATTAATTTTAAGGTTCGCTAATTTACAAAATTCTCTCTTAAATATGCGTTAATGGATGTAGCGTATTTCTGCGGAAAACCATAGTTTACCGAGGTTTCTTCAACAGCCAGACATAAAAAAGCCTCCAGGGGAAGTCCGGGAGGCTTTTTATTTATGGAATGTATATCCTACTTTACCTTAAATGCTTTTTCCTGAGGGAAATAGGCCACTGTGCCAAGTTCCTCTTCTATTCTCAGCAACTGGTTGTATTTAGCCATACGGTCGCTTCGGGATGCAGAACCGGTTTTAATTTGACCGGTATTCAATGCTACTGCCAGGTCCGCGATGGTATTATCCTCGGTTTCCCCTGAACGGTGAGACATCACAGAAGTATATCCGGCGTTATGGGCCATATTTACCGCAGCGATGGTTTCTGTTAGAGTACCTATCTGATTCACCTTTATCAGGATTGAATTTGCAGTATTGTTCGCAATCCCTTTTGATAATCTCTCCACGTTAGTAACAAAAAGGTCGTCCCCTACTAACTGTACTTTATTTCCTATCTTATCAGTTAAATATTTCCAGCCTTCCCAGTCGTTCTCATCCATTCCGTCCTCAATGGAAATAATGGGGTATTTTTCTGCCAGGGAAGCCAGATAATCGGCCTGCTCTTCGCTGGTTCTCACCTGTCCTTTATCCCCTTCAAATTTGGTATAATCGTATTTCCCGTTAACAAAGAATTCGGCCGCAGCACAATCCAGGGCGATCATCACTTCCTCTCCCGGGGTATAGCCTGCATTTTTTATGGATTTCAGGATAGTATCCAGGGCATCTTCAGTTCCATCAAGAGTCGGCGCAAATCCTCCTTCATCCCCTACGGCGGTGCTGAGACCTCTGTCATGAAGTACTTTTTTAAGATTGTGGAATATTTCAGTCCCCATTTTAAGGGCTTCAGAAAAGTTCTTTGCTTTTACCGGCATTACCATAAATTCCTGAAAGGCAATAGGAGCATCACTGTGTGAACCCCCATTGATGATATTCATCATCGGCACAGGTAAGGTGTTTGCACTCACTCCCCCTATATAGCGATACAACGGCATGTTCAGTTCATTGGCGGCTGCCTTGGCTACTGCAAGGGATACCCCCAAAATAGCATTGGCCCCTAATTTTGATTTGTTGGGTGTACCATCCAGCTCGATCATGGTCTGGTCTATGTGGTTCTGGTCAAAAACCGAGCTTCCCAAAAGTTCTTCTGCAAGTATGTTATTAACGTTGTCAACGGCTTTTGAAACCCCTTTCCCCATATAATCACTACCGCCATCTCGAAGTTCCACAGCTTCATGTTCCCCTGTGGAGGCCCCTGAAGGAACTGCTGCCCTTCCCAGGACACCATTCTCGGTAATTACATCTACTTCTACTGTTGGGTTCCCTCGGGAGTCAAAAATCTGACGTGCGTGAATATTGATTATGATACTCATAATTGTTCCTTTTAATGAATTGGTTTTAGGAGTAGCAAGTTACGAATAGAAGGCGAAAAACACGAGATAAAATGAGGATTTTGAGCAGAAAAGCTGCCGAAATCCACTCAATCGTTTTCGACTGGGAAGGGATTGAAATAAAACCGAAGCCCGAAACCGATAGTGGTGGTAGTTATATCGTTCGCGTTAATATCATACTCTGAAAAATCGAGTAAGGAGAGTGCATCACCTGCAATGATTTCCGTGTAATTGAGAGTCAGGGAGAACCAATATTTCTCCATTTGGATAGCAAGTCCTTCCACGCCTATTGAGAAACTCCAAAAGGAAATGGGCGAACTTCTTCGTTGCTCCTCTTCCAGCACAAGCCGTTTGTTGTCCTTAAGCAGATAATACCTACCTCTGGCATTCACCCTTCCAATATGGTACATTGGGCTGAAGGTAAGGAAGGCATCTTCCTTGCCTATTTTAATTTTTGGATTCAGAGTGAAAAGATTTGCACTGAAGCCATGGTGAAAATTTCCAACGGGCATCCTGTTTTCAAAAGGGCCCTCATAAATGATCCTGTCAGGAAGGCTGCCCGTGTAATGATCAAAGCCAACTTCCGGGGCAAAAATCTTCCAATGGTAGAGCTGAGTGCCTACACTGAAATTCATGAAGGCATCTTCTGAAAATCCGGTATGACGGTAGTATTCAAACCCAGCGTACAACACAGGGTTCTTTTGCGCGGCAACCTGTGAAATTCCGAAAAGGACAAAGAGAAGAGGTATTAATTTGAAAGCAGCCATCCTAACCTGAAACCAATTAAAGGAGATAAATAGGTTTCGTCCAGATCATTAAATCCAAGACCGGCACCCAGATGCAGGTCCAGCTTAAAACCACTATTATAGACTCGTTGAATTCCCCAGACCGGACCTGCTTCCGCCATGTAGTCGGCGTTATAAGCCAGGTCCCCTATTATGGGATTGCCACTATACAGACCTGTATGGAGTGCAATATAATTCCCACTGTTGTTGGCTATGTGTTTTTCCTTTTCAATTCGCTTTGCAAAGTTGTAAAAATAGCGGTACTGGGCATGAAAACTCGGAAAGATCCCGAATTCAGTTTCCCGATAGGTCCCAGAGGCATATCCGAAACCCATTGCCACTCTGAAATCAAGGGTTGTTTTGTCGGAAAGGGCAGTTTCGTATTCCAGGCCGGGCAGTAAAATTGTTACTGAAAAGAGATTTGGAGTGGTAACCGGAGCCTCCTGGGCAGTGGCTGAACAGGCTAAAATACTTAAAACGAATAGTATAGTTTTTTTCATGAATTGTGTTTGGGGTAAGATAAAGTTTAATATCAGTTAGCACAAAAAAAATCCCGAAAACAAGGTTTTCGGGATTCTATATCAGGTCTTGAAAAGGCGATAATTTACGCCTCAATTACGAGGCCTTCTCCTGAATCAGATAATGAATAAATTCATCAAACAAATAGTGGGCATCATTTGGCCCCGGGCTTGCCTCCGGATGGTATTGAACAGAAAAGCATTTTTTGTTCTTCATCCGTATACCTGCCACTGTCTGGTCATTCAAATGAGTGTGGGTAACCATCACCTCCTTATGCGCCTCCGTTTCCTCCTTATTCACAGAAAATCCGTGGTTCTGGGAAGTTATTTCCCCCTTCCCCGTCTGCAGGTTCATTATTGGATGATTGATACCCCTGTGACCGTGGTGCATCTTATATGTTGAAATCCCGTTGGCCAATGCGATGAGCTGATGCCCCAGGCAGATTCCAAATAAGGGTTTATCCTTTTCCATGATCTTTTTTGCCAGCTCTATGGCTTCCTTCAACGGGGCCGGATCTCCGGGACCATTGGAAAGAAGGTAACCATGAGGGTCCCACGCTTCCATTTCTTCGAAAGAAGTATTATACGGGAAAACCTTGCAATATACATTTCGACTTTCAAGATGCCTCAGAATATTTCTCTTTACCCCCACATCAAGAACTGCAACTTTATAAGGAGCATCGGAATTTCCGAAGTAATAGGGCTCTTTCGTGGAAACCTTCGATGCCAGCTCAAGTCCATCCATATTAGGGACGGCAGCAAGTTCCTTTTTTAAGGCTTCAATATTGTCTACCTCTGTGGTAATAACAGCATTCATGGCACCGTTTTCACGAATGTAGGTAACCAGCGCCCTGGTATCGATATCGGACACAGCAAAAAGGTTACTCTTTGCCAAAAATTCCTCTAAGGTCTGGTCGGCTGCCGGTCTGGACTGAAAATAGCTGAAGTTCTTACAGATGAGTCCGGCTATTTGGGCTGTATCAGCCTCTTCCTCCTGATCATTGGTCCCGTAATTCCCAATATGCGCATTGGTGGTAACCATGATCTGTCCAAAATAGGATGGGTCAGTGAAAATCTCCTGATAGCCCGTCATCCCTGTATTAAAGCAAACTTCGCCAAAAGCCTTTCCTTCTTTATTCCCAACGGCTTTTCCATGGAAGATGGTTCCGTCTTCCAGGAGCACAAGTGCCTTTTTTCTTGTTTGATATTTCATGAGTTTCTGCGGTGTTTTCTATGACTTACTCAAAGTATACAAAAAAAGGATAAGCTGCAAATGCTTATCCTTTTCTGATTTTATAAAGAAAGATTCATCTATTCCTCTTTACCTTCGTCCTTTTTGTTTTCAGTAGCCGGTGCTGCCTGGGCAGTATCAGCCGCTTTCTTACTTCTACCAGCTCTACGAGTAGTTTTCTTCTTCTCTGGTTTGGTAAGCTTATAGGTTTCGTTGAAATCCACTAGTTCGATCATGGCCATATCAGCGTTGTCACCAAGCCTGTTTCCAAGCTTAATGATTCGGGTATATCCTCCTGGACGGTCCCCTACCTTTGGAGCCACCTCGCGGAACAATTCAGTGATTGCCTCCTTGTCACGAAGAGAGCTGAAAACAAGCCTTCTGTTGTGGGTAGTATCTTCTTTAGACTTAGTCACTAAAGGTTCTACAAATTGCTTCAGGGCTTTTGCCTTGGCAAGAGTGGTGTTGATTCGTTTGTGCTCAATTAGGGAAACAGCCATATTTGCCAGCATTGACTTCCTGTGCGCTGTCTTTCTTCCTAAATGGTTTATTTTTTTTCCGTGTCTCATTTTTGTTTAGATATTGGACGGTAGAATTGGGAGTTCGGAGTATCCTAAAGGATTCAGTTTCATTGTCTCACTTCCAAGGTCTCCCCTTCTTCGTCTATATTAGTCTTTATCTAATTTGTATTTTGAAAGGTCCATTCCAAAATTCAATCCTTTGTTGTTGACTAACTCTTCAAGTTCAGTCAGGGATTTCTTTCCGAAGTTGCGGAACTTCATCAAATCGTTTTTATTGTAAGATACCAAATCCCCTAAGGTGTCAACTTCAGCTGCCTTAAGGCAGTTCAAAGCTCTCACTGAAAGGTCCATATCTACCAATTTGGTTTTAAGCAATTGGCGCATATGAAGTGATTCTTCATCATAAGTCTCAGTCTGGGCAATTTCATCAGCCTCCAGCGTTATGCGTTCATCAGAGAACAGCATAAAGTGGTGGATCAAAGTCTTGGCAGCCTCTGTCAAGGCATCTTTAGGATGAATGGAACCATCGGTGCTGATCTCAAAAACCAGTTTTTCATAGTCGGTCTTTTGCTCAACACGGAAGTTTTCGATGCTGTACTTTACATTCTTTATAGGAGTGTAAATAGAATCGGTGTAGATAGTTCCCAAAGGCGCGTTGGCTTTTTTGTTCTCTTCAGCAGGAACATACCCTCTACCTTTTTCAACAGTCACTTCCATGGTAAGGTTCACCTTCTTGTCCATATTGCAGATCACCAACTCAGGGTTAAGGATCTGGAATCCGGAGATAAACTTCTGGAAATGTCCGGCAGTAAGTTGTTCTTGCCCGGAAACAGAAATGGTAACGGCTTCATTGTCGATATCGTCAATTTGCCTTTTGAACCTTACTTGTTTCAGGTTCAGAATGATTTCTGTAACATCTTCCACTACCCCGGGGATAGTAGAGAATTCGTGATCAACACCTTCAATGCGAACTGAGGTGATTGCGAACCCTTCTAATGTTGATAAGAGTACTCTTCTTAAAGCGTTACCAACGGTCAATCCGTAACCTGGTTCCAAAGGACGAAATTCAAATTTCCCTTCGAAATCGGTGGAATCGATCATTATAACTTTATCGGGCTTCTGAAAATTTAATATTGCCATATTACGACTTCTGTGAATTATTATTTCGAATATAATTCGACGATGAATTGTTCATTTATATTTTCCGGAATCTGAATTCTACCAGGTACAGAAACATAAGTTCCTTGTTTGGTTTCATTATTCCAGGTGATCCACTCATATACGTTGCTAGAGTTAGATAAAGAACTCTGAATAGCACTCAGAGATTTTGACTTCTCTCTAACACCCACTACATCTCCTGCCTTCAATTGGTAGGACGGGATGTTAACCAACTCACCATTCACAGTAATGTGTCTATGAGAAACCAATTGTCTTGCACCACGTCTTGAAGGTGAAATACCCATTCTGTAAACCACGTTGTCTAAACGAGATTCACACAATTGCAGTAGTACTTCCCCGGTAATTCCCTGAGCACGGGTTGCTTTTTCGAACATATTCCTGAACTGACGTTCAAGAATACCGTAAGTGTACTTAGCTTTTTGCTTTTCCATCAACTGGATAGCATATTCAGATTTCTTCCCACGACGACGGTTGTTCCCGTGTTGTCCTGGAGGATAATTTCTTTTTTCAAAAGATTTATCATCTCCGAAAATAGCTTCTCCGAACTTACGGGCTATTTTAGTCTTTGGACCAGTATATCTTGCCATTTCAAATTGTTTATTAGTAGAAGGGGGTTATGAATTAAGGTCAGTCCTTCGATAACCCGGTTCCCTCGATTTGTTGTTTATACTCAATAATTATTAAACTCTACGTCTTTTAGGAGGACGACATCCGTTGTGTGGAAGTGGAGTAACGTCGATGATCTCGGTTACTTCAATTCCTGCATTGTGAAGGGATCGGATTGCAGATTCTCTACCGTTTCCTGGACCTTTCACATATACTTTCACTTTTCTCAAACCAGCTTCATGCGCTACTTTGGATGCATCTTCAGCAGCCAGCTGTGCAGCATAAGGAGTGTTTTTCTTTGATCCTCTGAAGCCCATTTTACCGGCGGAAGACCAGGAGATAACATCACCTTTCTTGTTGGTCAAAGAGATAATTATGTTGTTGAAAGAAGCAGTAACATGCGCTTCTCCAATAGACTCAACGTTTACTTTACGTTTTTTCTGAGTTACTTTTGCTTTTGCCATCTTACTTATTATTTAGTCGCTTTTTTCTTGTTGGCAACTGTTTTTCTTCTTCCTTTTCTTGTTCTGGAGTTGTTTTTGGTTCTCTGTCCTCTTAACGGCAGTCCCGCTCTGTGACGAATTCCCCTGTAACTTCCAATATCCATTAATCGCTTAATGCTCAATTGAACTTCTGAACGTAATTCTCCTTCAATTTTATAGCTGCCTACCGCTTCACGGATGGCCCCAATTTCATCATCGTTCCAGTCAGAAACCTTTTTACCTTCGTCAACCTTAGCTTGCTGAAGGATCTCCTGAGCCCTGCTTTTTCCAATTCCGAAGATATAGGTCAGTGCTATAACGCCTCGCTTTTGTTTTGGTATATCAACACCTGCAATTCTAGCCATAACTACCCTTGTCTTTGTTTAAATTTTGGATTCTTTTTGTTAATTACGTACAGTCTGCCTTTTCTTCGCACAATCTTGCACTCGGCACTCCTCTTTTTAATTGATGCTCTAACTTTCATCGTTATTAGTATCTGTAAGTTATTCGAGCCTTCGACAAATCGTAAGGACTCATTTCTAGTTTTACTTTGTCTCCAGGCAACAACTTAATGTAATGCATACGCATCTTGCCTGAAATATGCGCAGTCACAACGTGACCGTTTTCTAATTCTACCCGGAACATCGCATTTGATAATGCTTCAATGATGGTCCCGTCTTGCTCTATTGCTGATTGTTTTGCCATAATAAACTTAAGCTACCGCTTTTCTGTTTTTTCCGGTCTTCATCAACCCGTCATAGTGCCTATTCAACAAATAGGAATTTACTTGCTGCATAGTGTCGATTGCAACTCCAACCATAATTAACAACGAAGTACCTCCAAAGAACAAGGCCCAGTTCCCCTGAACTCCCAAAAGTGAAAACACGATAGCAGGGAACACTGCTATTAATGCCAGAAACACAGATCCGGGAAGGGTAATTTGGGACATGATGCGATCTAAAAACTCAGCAGTCTCGGTTCCGGGACGTATTCCCGGGATGAAACCACCACTTCTTTTAAGATCATCTGCCATTTTATTGGTCGGTACTGTAATTGCGGTGTAAAAGTACGTAAAAATAATTATTAACAACGCAAATACCACATTGTACCAGAAACCGAAAGGATCACTGAATGCCGCGGTCACCCCCTGAGCGGTCTCTGATTCTGAAAGCCCGGCAACTGCAGCAGGAATGAACATGATAGCCTGCGCAAAAATGATAGGCATTACCCCTGAAGCATTCAGCTTAAGAGGAATATATTGTCTTGATCCGAATACATTTTTCTCGTACCCGCCGGAAGCTGTCCTTCTGGCATACTGTACAGGAATCTGTCGTACTGCCATCACCAACATTACAGAAGCCAGAATAATGGCGAACCATATTACCAGTTCAATAAGGATCATGATCAAACCTCCATTGGATTCGAATACTCTGGAAGCAAATTCCTGAATGAACGCCTGAGGAAGGGTGGCTATAATACCCACCATAATCAACAGGGAGATACCGTTTCCAATTCCCTTATCTGTAATCTTCTCTCCCAGCCACATGGCGAAAATAGTTCCGGTAGCCAGAATGATCACTGAAGATACCACAAAAGTAACGGTGCTGCCCAACAGGAAAGCACTTGGAGGAAGCGTGGCAAAAAGGTTATAGATATAACCAGGTCCCTGTACAAGGGTAATCGCAATGGTTAACCATCGCGTGATCTGGTTGATCTTTCTTCTTCCACTCTCGCCTTCTTTCTGTAACTTCTGAAGATAAGGAACTGCGATCCCCATTAACTGCACCACAATAGAGGCAGAAATATAGGGCATGATCCCCAATGCAAAGACAGAGGCATTCGAAAACGCCCCTCCTGTAAATGCATTAAGAAGTCCCAACAATCCTCCGTCTGTCTGAGTTGCCAAGTTGGATAATTGTGAAGCATCGATACCCGGAAGCACAACCTGCGCTCCAAAACGATACACCAGCAATAATCCCAGGGTAACTAAAATTCTGTTTTTTAGTTCCTCAATTTTCCAGATATTCTTTAATGTATTGATGAATTTCATTGTTTATCTATTATAAAGTAACAGCTTCACCACCGGCCGCTTCAATAGCTTGCTTTGCTGAGGCAGTAAATTTATGAACAGATATTTTCAACTTTGCTTTCAATTCCCCTCTACCCAATATCTTAACCATCTCGTTTTTACGGGCCAAACGGTTCTCAACCAACACGTCCATATCGACAGTGTCGGTAATCCTGCCTTCGTCAACTAAAGACTGAAGCACATCCAGATTCACTCCCTGAAATTCCTTACGGTTAATGTTAGTGAATCCAAACTTTGGAACCCTTCTCTGAAGTGGCATCTGGCCTCCTTCAAAACCAATCTTCTTGGAGTAACCAGAGCGGGACTTGGCACCTTTGTGACCACGGGTAGCTGTACCGCCTTTTCCCGATCCTTCACCACGACCAACGCGCTTATTGTTACTTTGAACTGAACCTTTTGCAGGTTTTAAGTTACTTAATTCCATTTGTCCTTATTATTTTACTTCCTCTACGGAAACTAAGTGTTGAACTTTATTTACCATACCAAGGATGTTCGGCGTATTATCGTGCTCCACTACCTGGTTCAATTTCTTCAAACCAAGTGCTTCCAAAGTACGTTTTTGGTTTGCAGTGCGTTTAATGGCACTCTTTACCTGAGTTACTTTTATCTTTCCCATGTTTCCTTGTTATTATCCTTTAAAAACTTTTTCCAACGAAACTCCGCGCTGTTTTGCAACAGTATCGGCGCTTCTCAATTGCAACAAAGCATCAAAGGTAGCCTTTACCACGTTGTGTGGGTTAGAAGACCCCTGGTTCTTTGAAAGTACATCGTGTACCCCAACAGATTCCAGTACGGCACGAATGGCTCCACCAGCAATTACTCCGGTACCAGCTGCGGCTGGAAGCAACATTACTCTTGCTCCTCCGTATTTACCTTTTTGCTCATGTGGCAGGGTTCCTTTGTTCAAAGGGATACGTACCAAATTCTTCTTTGCGTCCTCTACTGCTTTGGAAATAGCATCCGCTACTTCTTTAGACTTTCCTAAACCGTGGCCTACAACACCATTTTCGTCACCTACCACTACAATTGCGGAGAAACCGAAGGCTCTACCACCTTTTGTAACTTTGGTAACACGTTGTACACCCACCAAACGATCTTTCAGTTCAAGTCCGCTAGGCTTTACAAGTTCTACGTTTTTATAATCTTGATACATATCTTCTAGAATTTAAGTCCTCCCTCGCGAGCACCTTCTGCTAATGATTTAACTCTACCGTGGTACAAGTAACCCCCTCTGTCAAAAGAGATGGTTTCCACTCCTGCTTTCAAGGCTTTTTCGGCAAGTACTTTACCCACCAAGGTGGCCTGTTCGGTTTTGTTAACCTCTTTGGAGGCAACATCCTTATCTCTGGAAGAGGCAGCTACGATGGTTTTCCCGTCCACATCATTCACTATCTGAGCATAAATCTCTTTATTGCTACGGAATACTGATAATCTTGGACGACCTTCGGTTCCGGTTACATCCTTACGGATTCTCTTCCTAATTTTATTTCGTCTATCTAATTTTGACAATGCCATATCTAAACTTTATTAAGCTGATTTACCTGCTTTTCTTCTTAATTCCTCTCCTACAAACTTGATACCTTTCCCTTTGTAAGGTTCAGGAGCACGGAAGGATCTGATTTTCGCAGCGATCTGGCCTACCAATTGCTTGTCATGCGAAGTCAGTTTCACGATAGGGTTCTTACCTTTATCCGAAACAGTTTCCACTTTAACTTCAGGGGCCAAATCTAAGATAATGTTATGAGAGAACCCAACTGCAAGGTCTAATTTTTGACCCTGATTGGAAGCTCTATATCCCACACCTACTAATTCCAGCTGTTTTGTATAGCCGTTAGACACACCTTCGATCATGTTACTGATCAAAGAACGGTATAGACCGTGTTTTGCCTTTAGATCTTTTTTATCTGAGGAGCGCTCAAAAGTGATAACCCCATCTTCGATCTTTACATCGATATCAAGGATTTCCTGAGTAAGTTCTCCTAATTTTCCTTTTACCGTAACAACTCCGTCTTTAAGGTCAACAGTTACACCTTGAGGAATTGTTATTGGGTTTTTACCTATTCTTGACATTTCTTTCGTCTTTAAATATTAGTAAACGTAGCACAATACCTCGCCACCAACATTTTGCTGCTTCGCTTGTTTTCCTGTCATCACACCGTGAGAGGTAGAAACTATGGCAATACCCAATCCGTTAAGGATTCTGGGTAGTTCAGTGGAACCGGCATATTTACGTAGACCAGGTTTACTTATTCGTTGAATTTCTTTTATTACTGGCTCTTTAGTGATCTTGTCATACTTAAGAGCTATCTTGATGGTTCCTTGAACGGAATTGTCTTCAAACTTGTAACTAAGAATATATCCCTGATCGAATAAAATTTTAGTAATCTCCTTTTTAAGATTAGAAGCCGGAATCTCTACCACTCTGTGTTGGGCAGCATTCGCGTTTCTAATTCTTGTTAAATAATCTGCAATAGGATCTGTATTCATCTATTTTGATTTGCGGAAGTGGTTTTCGAAACCGACGCTCATCGTTCGAACCTTCTTCCAATTAATAATCTTACCAGCTAGCTTTTCTTACTCCGGGAATTAATCCGTTGTTCGCCATTTCTCTGAAGGTTACCCTGGAAATTCCGAACGTTCTCATGTAGCCTCTTGGTCTTCCTGTCAGTTTGCAACGGTTGTGCAAACGTACTGGAGAAGAGTTTTTTGGAAGTTTCTGTAGTGCTTCATAATCACCGGCTTCTTTCAAAGCTTTGCGTTTTGCAGCATACTTTTCCACTAATTTTTCTCTCTTCACCTCACGGGCTTTCATTGATTCTTTAGCCATAATTAATTCTTTTTAAAGGGTAATCCCAGTTCAGTTAACAACGATTTTGCTTCTTTATCGGTAGCGGCGGAAGTAACGAAAGTGATATCCATCCCGTTAATTCTGTTCACTTTGTCGATATCGATCTCAGGGAAGATGATCTGCTCGGTTACCCCAAGGTTGTAGTTTCCTCTTCCGTCAAAACCGGTGGCTTTAATTCCGCTGAAGTCACGAACCCTAGGAAGGGCTGAAGTGATCAAACGATCAAGAAATTCATACATTCTTTCCCCACGCAAAGTAACTTTTGCCCCAATTGGCATTCCTTTACGCAATTTGAAAGAAGCAACGTCTTTCTTAGAAATGGTCGATACCGCCTTTTGACCGGTGATAGCTGTCAATTCGTCTACCGCATGGTCAATAAGTTTCTTGTCTGCAACAGCTGCCCCAACGCCGCGGCTCACTACGATCTTCTGTAGTTTCGGAACCTGCATCACGTTTGAGTAGCTGAATTCTTCTGTAAGAGCCGAGATCACTCTCTCCTTATACTCTTGTTTAAGTCTTGGTACGTATGCCATAACTAAATTACTTCATTGGATTTTTTGGAAAACCTAACTTTCTTGTCATTCTCTATTCTGTATCCAACTTTGGTAGCCTCACCGTTCTTGTCGATCAGGGAAAGGTTGGAAATCTGAATAGGGGCTTCCTTTTTCTTAATTCCACCCTGTGGGTTTGCTGCACTTGGTTTCTCGTGTTTGGAAACCAGGTTCACACCTTCCACAATGGCTTTATTCTTATCGATCAATACTTTCTGTACTTTTCCTTCCTGACCTTTATGGTCACCGGCCATCACACGTACAGTATCTCCTGTTTTTATCTTAAGCTTTTTCATTTTCTTAATGTATTAAAGCACTTCAGGCGCTAATGATACAATCTTCATGAACTGCTTATCACGAAGCTCACGTGCTACAGGTCCGAATACACGGGTTCCTCTCATTTCCCCGGCTGGGTTCAGGAGAACACATGCATTGTCGTCAAAACGGATATAAGATCCGTCTGGTCTGCGCACTTCTTTCTTGGTACGAACAACAACTGCTGTTGAAACTGCACCTTTCTTAACGTTTCCGTTTGGCGTAGCTTCTTTAACGCTGACAACTATCTTGTCTCCAACAGAAGCGTATCTTCTTTTTGTACCGCCCAATACACGGATCACTAAAACTTCCTTAGCCCCGGTATTGTCTGCTACTCTTAATCTAGACTCTTGTTGTACCATTACTTCGCTCTTTCAATTATTTCTACTAATCTCCAGCATTTTGATTTACTCAAAGGTCTTGTTTCCATGATCTTTACAGTATCTCCAATGTTGCAGTCATTTGTTTCGTCGTGAGCCACATACTTCTTCGTTTTCAAAACGAATTTTCCATACATGGGGTGTTTTACTTTTTTAGTTTCAGAAACCACTATGGATTTCATCATCTTATTACTGGTAACAACACCTATACGCTCTTTTCTTAAATTTCTTTTTTCCATCTTTCAGCAGAATAACACTTATTGTTGTTCTCTTTTAGTTAACTCAGTGGCAATACGCGCTACGGTTTTTCTTACAGTTCGCAACTGTATAGGGTTCTCTAAGGGAGATACTGCATGAGCCATTTTTAAATCGGAATATGCCTTTTTTGATCTTCCCAGTTCTTCCTGCAATTCTGCTACAGATAGTTCTTTAATTTCTGATTGTTTCATAACTTCTCTAAATTAAGCTTGATAATCTCTAGCTACAATGAACTTGGTTTTCACAGGAAGTTTCTGTGCTGCAAGACGCAATGCTTCTTTTGCAACATCAAAAGGTACCCCTCCTATTTCAAAAAGTATTCTTCCTGGTTTTACAACTGCCACCCAGTATTCAACGGCACCTTTACCTTTACCCATCCTTACCTCAAGAGGCTTCTTCGTAATTGATTTGTCTGGAAATATTTTTATCCACAACGAACCTTCTCTCTTCATATAACGGGTAGCGGCGATACGCGCAGCTTCAATCTGTCTTGCAGTCACAAAATTGGAGTCTAAAGACTTGATCCCGAAAGTACCATTAGAAAGACGGTGTCCTCTCTGAGACACCCCTTTCATACGGCCTTTCTGCATTTTGCGATATTTTGTTCTTTTAGGCTGTAACATTTTTCTTTACTTTAAAAAATTACTTTCTACGACGTGGTTTTGTTGCTCCACCTCGTCCTCCTCCGGCACTCGGTTTTCCTCCCTGGTTTTTGGCCATGCCAACAAGTGGAGAAAGTTCTCTTTTACCGTATACCTCACCTTTCATGATCCATACTTTAACTCCCAGTTTACCGTAGGTAGTTTGGGCTTCAACCAAAGCATAGTCAATATCGGCTCTAAAAGTTGACAATGGAATTCTACCATCTTTGTAAGATTCAGAACGCGCCATCTCTGCACCATTTAATCGACCTGAGATCTCGATCTTGATACCTTCTGCGTTCATCCTCATTGCAGCCGCAATAGCCATTTTAATAGCACGACGATAAGAGATACGATTCTCGATCTGTCTTGCTACACTCGATCCCACCAGGTGAGCGTCAAGTTCCGGCCTTTTAATTTCAAAGATGTTAATCTGAACTTCCTTGTCGGTAATTTTCTTAAGCTCTTCTTTTAACTTGTCTACCTCCTGGCCACCTTTCCCAATAATTATACCAGGACGGGCGGTGGTGATAGTAACGGTTACAAGTTTAAGGGTACGCTCAATAATTACCCTTGATACACTCGCTTTAGACAAGCGGGCATGGATGTATTTTCTAATCTTATCGTCTTCGGCCAATTTGTCGCCGTAGTCATTTCCTCCGTACCAGTTGGACTCCCATCCTCTGATGATACCAAGGCGATTCCCGATTGGATTTGTCTTCTGTCCCATACTCTATCTTAGCTTTGTGTATTATTGTTAGCTCCAAGCACCAAAGTTACGTGGTTGGAACGTTTTCTTATCCTGTGTGCGCGACCTTGTGGGGCTGGACGAAGTCTTTTCAACATACTTCCTCCATCTACACGAATCTCTTGTACAAACAACTCAGCATCCTCGATGCTCGCGTCCTCATTCTTCTGCTGCCAGTTGGCGATAGCCGAAAGCAACAGCTTCTCAAGACGTCGAGACGATTCCTTGGAACTGAATTTCAATATTTGAAGCGCTCTTTCTACTTTCTCACCACGAACCAGATCCGCCATAAGACGCATTTTCCTTGGTGAAGTAGGGCAGTTATTCAACTTGGCAAAAGCTACTTGCTTTTTAGCTTCTTTTATCTGCTCTGCTCTTTCTCTTTTACGAACTCCCATAGCTTCAATTATTTTTTACCTTTATTTTTAGCCCCAGCATGACCTCTGAAAGATCGTGTTGGAGAAAATTCACCTAATTTGTGACCTACCATGTTCTCGGTAACATACACAGGAACGAATTGACGTCCGTTATGTACTGCAATTGTTTGCCCAACAAAATCAGGAGTGATCATAGAAGCTCTAGACCAGGTTTTGATAACCGTTTTCTTTCCGGATTCCGTGTTTTGTGCAACTTTCTGCTCAAGTTTATAGTGAACGTAAGGTCCTTTTTTTAATGAACGTGCCATATCTTATTATTTCTTTCTACGTTCTACAATATATTTATTACTCGCCTT
>CAMPJY010000027.1 GCA_946887025.1 uncultured Salinimicrobium sp. | reverse complement strand
AAAATATGGCCATGGCTGCAGAAGTAAAAGATAAGAAGTGGTATGTTGTTCGCGCCGTTAGCGGGCAGGAAAATAAAGTGAAGGAGTATATTGAGCGGGAAATTGCTCATGAGGGCCTTGAGGACTTTATTGACCAGGTGCTAGTGCCAACCGAAAAGGTGGTGCAGATACGCAACGGAAAAAAAGTGAACAAGGAACGCGTTTACTTCCCGGGCTATGTAATGATTCTGGCTAATCTTGGAGGAGAAGTCACCCACATTATCAAATCGATCAACGGGGTAATTGGCTTTCTGGGAGAAACAAAAGGAGGAGATCCTGTGCCACTTAGAAAATCGGAAGTGAACCGAATGTTAGGAAAAGTGGACGAATTATCTGTCAAGACTGACAATGTGGCTATCCCATTTACAATTGGGGAAACCATAAAGGTAATCGATGGTCCATTCAATGGGTTTAACGGTACTGTTGAGAAAATTAATGAAGAGAAGCGTAAGCTTGAGGTAATGGTGAAGATTTTCGGTAGAAAAACTCCACTGGAACTGAGCTATATGCAGGTTGAAAAAGTATAATAACTGTTACACACATATTTTGGGTAGTTTAAGTATGCTTCCACTAACGAAACTATCACTTTAAAATTAGAAAAATGGCAAAAGAAGTAAGTAAAGTTGTTAAGTTACAAGTTCGCGGAGGTGCTGCTAACCCTTCACCGCCAGTGGGACCAGCTTTAGGTGCTGCCGGGGTGAATATCATGGAGTTCTGTAAGCAGTTCAATGCGAGAACTCAGGATAAGCAAGGTAAGGTTTTACCTGTTGCGATCACTGTATATAAGGACAAATCTTTCGAGTTTGTAATTAAAACCCCACCAGCAGCCGTGCAGATTTTAGAATATGCTAAAGCAAAGAAAGGTTCCGGGGAACCAAACCGCAAGAAGATTGCTAGTATTTCTTGGGATCAGATCAGATTGATCGCTGAGGATAAAATGCAGGATTTGAATGCATTCACAGTTGAGAGCGCGATGACCATGGTTGCAGGAACGGCAAGATCTATGGGAATTACTGTAAAAGGAGGGCAAGCACCTGCTTAATCCAAAAAGAAATTAAAAATGGCAAGATTGACTAAAAAGCAAAAGGAAGCGGAATCTAAAGTAGAAAAAGGTAAGACTTATTCTGTGACAGAAGCTTCAGCTTTAATAAAAGAAATTACCAATGTAAATTTTGATGCTTCCGTAGATATCGCTGTTCGTTTGAACGTAGATCCACGTAAAGCCAATCAAATGGTAAGAGGCGTTGTTACCCTACCTCACGGTACCGGTAAAGATGTAAAGGTGCTTGCACTTGTGACTCCGGACAAGGAGGAAGAAGCGAAAGCAGCTGGAGCCGATTACGTTGGTTTAGATGAGTACCTTGACAAGATCAAAGGTGGATGGACAGATGTTGACGTTATTATTACCATGCCTAGCGTAATGGGTAAATTGGGACCTTTGGGACGTGTTTTAGGACCAAGAGGCCTGATGCCAAACCCTAAGACCGGTACGGTAACTATAGATGTTGCAAAAGCTGTTTCTGATGTGAAAGCCGGTAAAATCGACTTTAAAGTAGACAAAACTGGAATCGTTCACGCTGGAATTGGAAAAGCTTCTTTTGAGGCTGAGAAAATTGCAGGGAACGCTAGAGAATTGTTGACCACTTTGGTAAAATTGAAACCTCAGGCTGCAAAAGGAGTATACATTAAAAGTATCTACCTTTCCAGCACTATGAGTCCAAGTGTGGAAATAGATACAAAAAGGTTTACTGAGCAATAAAAATTAGATTATGACAAGAGAAGAAAAATCAAGAGTAATTGAAGATTTAACTGCCCAGTTAGCTGAAAATAACAATATCTATTTAGCAGACATCTCCGGATTAAATGCGGGGGCCACTTCAAACTTACGTCGTGCCTGCTTTAAGGCGAACGTAAAATTGGCGGTAGTTAAAAATACACTTTTGGCGAAAGCCATGGAAAGTTCAGATAAGGATTTTGGAGATCTTCCTTCCATTTTGAAAGGAAATACTTCGATCATGATTTCGGAAACCGGAAATGCTCCAGCTAAAGTAATAAAAGATTTCAGAAAAAAGTCCGAAATTCCACTTCTTAAAGGAGCTTTTATTTCAGAAGCTATCTACATAGGTGATGAGAACCTTGAGGCTTTGGTAAATATCAAGTCCAAAGAAGAAGTTATTGGAGACATTATTGGATTGTTGCAGTCCCCTGCTAAGAACGTTGTTTCGGCTCTTAAATCAGGTGGCGGTAAAATCGCTGGAATTCTCAAAACTCTTTCCGAAAAGGAAGGATAATAAAAAGTACGCACTTTTAAACAATTATAAATTAAAGAACATTTTAAAACGATAGAAAATGGCAGATTTGAAAGATTTCGCAGAACAATTGGTTAACTTGACAGTAAAAGAAGTTAATGAGTTAGCTAATATTTTAAAAGAAGAGTATGGTATCGAGCCTGCTGCTGCAGCGGTAGCTGTTGCTGCTGGTGGTGCTGCTGGTGGTGAAGAGGCTGCTGAAGAGCAAACTGAATTTGATGTAATCCTTAAAGCTGCTGGAGCTTCTAAATTAGCAGTAGTTAAGTTGGTAAAAGAACTTACCGGACTTGGACTAAAAGACGCTAAAGAATTAGTGGACAACGCTCCAAAACCAGTTAAAGAAGGAGTTGCAAAAGACGAAGCTGAAGCATTAAAAGCACAGTTAGAAGAAGCAGGAGCTGAGGTTGAGCTTAAGTAAGCTAAACCAACAAACTCATATAGGTTTAGACCCGGAGATTTGGTTCTCTGAGGTCTAAACCCTTTTGCGTATATAAACGCTTCCGTTTATTTTTCGCACCCAATTTTTTGTAATTAATATAATTCCGTCCATTGATGTTAGCAACGCAAACTGAAAGATTGAATTTCTCTTCTGTGAAGAACAGGCCTGATTACCCTGACTTTCTGGATATCCAGATCAAGTCGTTCCAGGATTTCTTCCAGTTGGAAACGAAATCAGAAGAAAGGGGAAATGAAGGTCTCTATAACACCTTCATGGAGAACTTTCCCATTACGGACACCCGTAATCAATTCGTACTAGAATTTCTAGACTATTTTGTGGACCCGCCAAGATATTCCATCCAGGAATGTATTGAAAGAGGTCTGACTTATAGTGTACCGCTTAAAGCGCGATTAAAGCTTTACTGTACTGACCCAGAGCATGAGGATTTTGAAACCATCGTACAGGACGTATATTTAGGGACTATTCCTTACATGACCCCAAGCGGAACTTTCTGTATCAATGGTGCAGAACGTGTTGTTGTTTCACAATTACACCGATCTCCTGGAGTTTTCTTTGGACAATCCTTCCATGCCAACGGGACCAAATTGTATTCGGCCCGTGTAATTCCTTTCAAAGGCTCCTGGATTGAATTTGCTACCGATATCAACAGCGTAATGTACGCTTATATCGATAGAAAGAAAAAGTTACCTGTCACCACTCTTTTCCGTGCCATTGGATTTGAACGTGATAAAGACATTCTTGAAATCTTCGACCTTGCGGAAGAGGTGAAGGTTTCCAAGACTGGACTAAAGAAATATTTAGGCCGTAAACTGGCTGCGCGTGTACTGAACACCTGGTATGAAGATTTTGTTGATGAAGATACTGGAGAGGTAGTTTCTATCGAGCGTAACGAAATTGTTCTTGATCGTGACACAGTTCTCGATAAAGACCATATTGAAGAGATTTTGGAAACCGGTTCCAAAACCATATTGCTGCACAAGGAGGATAACCAGACTGGGGATTATGCTATTATCCATAACACTCTGCAGAAGGATCCAACCAACTCCGAAAAAGAGGCGGTGGAACACATATACCGTCAATTGCGTAATGCGGAACCACCTGATGAGGAAACCGCACGCGGTATTATTGATAAATTGTTCTTCTCCGACCAACGTTATAACCTTGGTGAGGTAGGACGATACAGAATGAACAAGAAACTTGGTCTTGATATCGCCATGGATAAGCAGGTGCTTACCAGAGAGGATATCATTACCATTGTAAAATATTTGATCGAACTTATTAACTCCAAGGCTGAGATTGATGATATCGACCACTTGTCCAACCGTCGTGTTAGGACAGTGGGAGAGCAATTGTCGCAGCAGTTTGGAGTTGGATTGGCACGTATGGCACGTACCATCCGTGAACGAATGAATGTTCGAGACAACGAAGTATTTACCCCGATCGACTTGATCAACGCGAAGACCTTGTCTTCGGTGATCAACTCCTTCTTTGGTACCAACCAGCTGTCTCAGTTCATGGACCAGACCAACCCACTGGCAGAAATTACCCACAAACGTAGGTTATCTGCCCTTGGACCAGGAGGTCTTTCAAGAGAGCGCGCCGGATTCGAGGTGCGTGACGTTCACTATACCCACTACGGAAGACTTTGTCCAATTGAAACTCCGGAAGGACCGAACATTGGATTGATATCTTCTCTTTCTGTATATGCCAAAGTTAACGGAATGGGATTCATTGAAACTCCTTACCGTGAAATTGTCAATGGAAAAGTAGACGTTAATGTGGACCCTAAATACCTAAGCGCAGAAGAGGAAGAAGGAATGATGATTGCACAAGCCAACATTCCTATTGCTGAAGATGGTACTATTACTGCTGAAAGGGTGATAGCCAAGGAAGAAGGAGATTTCCCTGTAGTAGAGCCTGATAAGCTTCACTATATGGACGTGGCTCCTAACCAGATCGCTTCTATTTCTGCATCTTTGATTCCATTTTTGGAACACGATGATGCGAACCGGGCACTGATGGGATCAAACATGATGCGCCAGGCCGTTCCGTTGTTGAGGGTTGATTCTCCAATCGTGGGTACAGGACTGGAAAGACAAGTTGCTACAGATTCAAGAGTGTTAATCAATGCTGAAGGAGAAGGAACTGTAGAATATGTTGATGCAAACCAGATCACCATTAAATACGACAGAACCGAAGAAGAGCGAATGGTAAGCTTTGATTCTGATTCTAAAGTTTACGAGCTCGTAAAATTCAGAAAAACAAACCAGGGTACATCTATCAACCTTAAGCCAATCGTTAGAGTAGGTGACAGGGTGAGTAAAGGACAGGTGCTTTGCCAGGGATATGCAACCGAGGCAGGGGAACTGGCTCTTGGTCGTAACATGAAGGTTGCCTTCATGCCTTGGAAGGGATACAACTTTGAGGATGCCATCGTGATCTCTGAAAAAGTGGTAAGGGATGATATCTTCACCTCCATCCACATTGACGAATATTCACTGGAAGTAAGAGATACCAAACTTGGTAACGAAGAACTGACCAATGATATTCCTAACGTATCAGAAGAAGCGACCAAAGATCTTGATGAGAACGGGATGATCCGTATTGGTGCAGAAGTGAAGCCTGGAGATATACTTATTGGAAAGATTACTCCTAAGGGAGAAAGCGATCCAACTCCGGAGGAAAAACTTCTTCGTGCCATCTTCGGTGATAAAGCCGGGGATGTGAAGGATGCTTCTTTGAAAGCTTCTCCATCATTAAGTGGGGTGGTAATTGACAAAAAACTTTTTGCCCGTGCCATCAAGGATAAGAGAAAGAGAGCTCAGGATAAAGAAGATGTTACTGCCCTAGAGAAAAAGTATGAAGCCAAGTTTGCTGTATTAAAGGCAGAACTGGTAGAGAAACTTTTCGCTATCATAGGTGGTAAGACTGCTCAGGGAGTTCAGAACGACCTTGGGGAAGAAGTTCTTCCAAAAGGCAAGAAGTATACTCAGAAAATGCTACATGCAGTTGATGATTATACGCATTTAACTCAGGGTACCTGGACTACCGATGATCATTTGAACGATATGGTGGCCGATCTTCTTCACAACTACAAGATCAAGGAAAATGATCTTCAAGGAAACTTGAGAAGAGAGAAATTCACCATTTCAGTAGGGGATGAACTGCCTTCAGGTATTATCAAATTGGCGAAGATCTATATCGCCAAGAAACGTAAGCTGAAAGTAGGGGATAAGATGGCAGGACGTCACGGAAACAAAGGTATTGTAGCCAGAATCGTGCGCCAGGAGGATATGCCTTTCCTTGAGGATGGAACCCCTGTTGATATCGTGCTGAACCCACTTGGGGTGCCTTCACGTATGAACATTGGACAGATCTATGAAACTGTACTAGGTTGGGCCGGACAAAAATTAGGTAGAAAATATGCTACCCCGATTTTTGATGGAGCTACAATTGATCAGATCAACGAGCTGACGGACCAGGCAGGAATTCCGCGATTCGGACACACCTACCTGTATGATGGTGGAACCGGGGACAGATTTGATCAGCCAGCAACCGTAGGGGTTATCTACATGCTGAAGCTGGGTCACATGATCGATGATAAGATGCACGCACGTTCTATCGGACCATACTCATTGATCACACAACAGCCATTGGGTGGTAAAGCCCAATTTGGAGGTCAGCGATTCGGGGAGATGGAAGTTTGGGCACTTGAAGCATATGGTGCCTCTGCAACCCTTCGTGAGATCCTGACAGTGAAATCGGATGATGTGATCGGTAGAGCTAAGACCTATGAGGCCATTGTAAAAGGTGAGCCGATGCCAGAGCCAGGACTACCAGAATCTTTCAACGTGTTGATGCACGAGTTGAAAGGACTTGGATTGGATATTAGATTAGAAGAATAATATTTTCCCGGTGACCTGTTTTTCAGGGCTCCGGGAAATTACAATAATTAGATAGCACCATTTATTATGGCTAGAAATAATGAAAAGAATACAGTGCAGAGATTTAATAAAATCTCTATAGGTTTAGCTTCTCCTGAGTCCATTTTGGCAGAGTCTCGCGGGGAAGTTCTGAAGCCTGAAACTATCAATTATCGTACGCACAAGCCTGAACGTGATGGTCTTTTCTGTGAGCGGATTTTTGGTCCTGTAAAGGATTACGAATGTGCCTGTGGAAAATACAAAAGAATCCGCTACAAGGGAATCGTTTGCGATAGATGTGGTGTGGAGGTAACTGAGAAGAAGGTTCGTAGAGACCGCGTGGGACACATCAATCTGGTGGTTCCTGTGGCGCATATCTGGTATTTCCGCTCATTACCAAATAAAATTGGATACCTGCTTGGACTTCCATCCAAGAAACTGGATATGATCATCTATTATGAGCGATATGTAGTTATCCAGCCTGGTATTGCAAAGAGTGAAGAGGGAGATCCATTGAAAAAAATGGATTTCCTTACAGAAGAAGAATATCTTAATATCCTGGACACCCTTCCACAGGAAAACCTTTATCTGGACGATAGTGATCCAAATAAATTTATTGCCAAGATGGGTGCTGAATGTCTGATCGAACTCCTTCAGCGAATCGATCTTGACGAGCTGTCTTACGAGCTTAGACACAAGGCAAACAATGAAACTTCCAAGCAAAGAAAAACTGAAGCCCTGAAGCGTCTTCAGGTGGTGGAAGCTCTTCGTGATGCCAATAAAAACCGTGAGAACAAGCCTGAGTGGATGATCATGAAGGTTATTCCTATCATCCCGCCGGAATTAAGACCTCTGGTACCATTGGATGGTGGACGTTTTGCGACTTCAGATTTAAATGACCTTTACAGACGTGTTATTATTCGTAACAACCGTCTGAAGAGACTTATGGAGATCAAGGCTCCTGAAGTCATCCTGCGTAACGAAAAACGTATGCTACAGGAATCTGTGGATTCGTTGTTCGACAACACCAGGAAGTCTTCAGCAGTTAAGACTGATTCTAACAGACCATTGAAATCCCTTTCTGATTCCCTGAAAGGTAAGCAAGGACGTTTCCGTCAGAACTTACTTGGGAAAAGGGTGGATTACTCGGCTCGTTCGGTAATCGTCGTTGGTCCTGAATTAAAATTGTTCGAATGCGGATTGCCAAAGAACATGGCAGCTGAACTTTACAAACCTTTCGTGATCAGGAAACTGATCGAAAGAGGTATTGTGAAAACAGTGAAATCTGCGAAGAAAATCATAGACAAAAAAGAGCCTGTAGTATGGGATATCCTTGAAAACGTTTTGAAAGGACACCCTGTATTGCTTAACCGTGCTCCTACGCTTCACCGACTGGGTATTCAGGCCTTCCAGCCTAAGCTTATCGAAGGTAAAGCGATACAGTTGCACCCATTGGTATGTACCGCTTTCAACGCGGATTTCGATGGGGATCAGATGGCAGTTCACCTGCCGTTGGGGCCTGAGGCAATATTGGAAGCTCAGCTTCTTATGTTGGCTTCCCACAACATTCTGAACCCTGCCAACGGATCTCCTGTGACAGTACCTTCTCAGGACATGGTGCTTGGTCTTTACTATATGACCAAGTCAAGAAAATCAACTCCTGAGGTGCCTATTAAGGGTGAAGGACTGACTTTCTATTCAGACGAGGAAGTAGTAATAGCATATAACCAGAAGAGGGTTGATCTTAACGCCATGATCAAGATCAGGGCGAAAGATTTCAATGAGGCTGGACAATTGGTTAATCAGATTATCGAAACCACTGTAGGTAGAGTACTATTTAATCAGGCTGTTCCAGAAAAAGCAGGATTCATAAATGAGGTATTGACCAAGAAATCTCTAAGGGATATTATTGGAAACATCCTTAAAATGACTAGTGTTCCTGAAGCTGCTGAATTCCTTGACCAGATCAAGGGAATGGGGTATGGATTCGCCTTTAGAGGTGGACTTTCCTTCAGTTTGGGTGATATTATCATTCCAGAGGAGAAACAGGCCATGATTGATGACGCCAATGAGCAGGTTGAAGGTATTACCGCCAACTATAACATGGGTCTTATCACCAACAACGAACGTTACAACCAGGTGATTGACATCTGGACCTCTACCAATGCCGGTCTGACCGAATTGGCGATGAAGCGTATTCGTGAGGATCAGCAAGGCTTCAACTCTGTGTATATGATGCTTGATTCCGGAGCAAGGGGATCTAAAGAACAGATCCGTCAGCTTACCGGTATGCGTGGTCTGATGGCTAAGCCTAAGAAATCCAGTGCAGGAGGTGGTGAAATTATCGAGAACCCGATCCTTTCCAACTTTAAGGAAGGTCTGTCGATTATCGAGTATTTCATTTCCACTCACGGGGCTCGTAAAGGTCTTGCCGATACCGCCCTTAAAACTGCGGATGCTGGATACCTGACTAGAAGACTTGTGGACGTTTCTCAGGATGTTATCGTGAATGAGGACGACTGTGGAACACTGAGAGGACTGGATGTGGCTCCATTGAAGAAAAACGAGGAGATCGTGGAATCTTTAGGAGAGCGTATCCTTGGTAGAACTTCTTTACACGATGTTTACAATCCAATGACAAACGAGCTTCTGGTTGGTGCCAACGAGGAGATCGATGAAGATATAGTTAAAAAGATCAATGACGCTCCTATAGAAAGTGTGGAAGTACGTTCTGCGCTTACCTGTGAAGCCAAGAAAGGGATCTGTGTGAAATGTTACGGTCGAAACCTTGCTACTGGTAAAACAGTTCAAAGGGGAGAAGCAGTTGGAGTAGTGGCCGCCCAGTCAATTGGGGAGCCGGGAACCCAGCTTACCCTTCGTACCTTCCACGTGGGTGGTATTGCAGGAAACATTTCAGAAGAGAACAAGCTTATCGCCAAATTCGGTGGAGTTGCAGAGATCGAAGATCTTAAAACCGTTACCGGGGAAGCTCCTGATGGAAGTGAAGCCGAAATTGTTATCTCAAGAACCTCTGAACTGAAGGTAAGAGAGCCAAAATCCGGAATTGTGTTGAGCACCAACAATATTCCTTATGGTTCCCAGATCTTCATCAAGAACGGAGATACACTGGAAAAAGGACAGGTTGTCTGCCAGTGGGATCCATATAACGGTGTGATCATCTCTGAGTTTGCAGGTAAGATCAGATATGAAAATATCGAGCAAGGTGTTACTTACCAGGTGGAGATCGATGAGCAAACCGGATTCCAGGAGAAAGTTATTTCTGAATCCAGAAACAAAAAGCTTATCCCAACCCTTCAGATCCTTGGTAAAAAGGATGAGATCATCCGTTCATACAACCTTCCGGTGGGAGCCCACCTTATGGTCAATGACGATGAGAAGATCAAGATAGGTAAGATCCTAGTCAAGATCCCACGTAGATCTTCTAAATCAGGGGATATTACAGGAGGTCTTCCAAGGGTGACCGAATTGTTCGAAGCACGTAACCCATCCAACCCAGCGGTGGTGAGTGAAATTGACGGAGTTATTTCCTTCGGAAAAATCAAGCGTGGTAACCGCGAGATCATAGTTGAATCCAAATTAGGAGAAGTTAAGAAGTATCTTGTGAAGCTTTCTAACCAGATCCTTGTTCAGGAGAATGACTATGTTCGTGCTGGAATGCCATTGTCCGATGGATCAGTGACCCCGGAAGATATTCTTGCCATTAAGGGACCAAGCGCCGTTCAGCAGTATCTGGTGAACGAAGTTCAGGAGGTTTACCGACTACAAGGGGTGAAAATCAATGATAAGCACTTTGAAGTAGTAGTAAGACAAATGATGCGTAAGGTAAGAGTGGTGGATCCGGGAGATACTATTTTCCTTGAGAACCAGCTGGTTCATAAATCTGATTTCATGGATGAAAATGATGACATTTTCGGAATGAAAGTGATTGTGGATGCCGGGGATTCAGAAAACCTGAAACCAGGACAGATTGTTACTCCTCGACAGTTGAGGGATGAGAATTCCATTCTGAGAAGAGAGGATCAGAATCTTGCGACTGCCAGGGATGCTACTCCGGCGACAGCAACTCCGGTACTTCAGGGTATTACCAGGGCTTCACTTCAGACCAAATCCTTTATCTCTGCGGCTTCCTTCCAGGAAACCACCAAGGTATTGAATGAGGCTGCTGTAAGTGGTAAGATAGACGAATTGGAAGGACTTAAGGAGAATGTGATTGTAGGACACAGAATTCCGGCTGGTACGGGTCTGAGGGAATACGAGAAAATCATCGTAGGTTCTAAAGAAGAGTTTGAAGAAATGCTTGAGAAAAAGCAGGAAGTAAATTATAATTAATATGCAGTAAGGGCCGCAACTGCAGCCTTTGCTTTCTTTTAAACATAGGGAATCCCGCTCTTTACCAAAAGGAGCGGGATTTTTTTTGTACTTTTATAATACCAAACCAAACATATTATGAGCGAAGAGAAAAAGCCCAAAAAGGGGCAGATAAATATTGAACTGGACGAGAAAATTGCTGAGGGAACCTATTCCAATCTTGCCATCATAAATCACTCCGTTTCGGAATTTGTGGTGGATTTTGTGAGTATCATGCCCGGGACTCCGAAGAGCAAGGTGAAATCAAGAATTATCCTTACCCCCCAGCATGCCAAGCGGTTGCTTAAAGCTCTGGGAGATAATGTCCACCGATTTGAGCAGTCACATGGAGAGATCAAGGATTACGAGCAACCTCCTATTCCTTTAAATTTTGGGCCTCCGGGACAAGCATAAAACATTTTTATTTTTACTATAGCAGAACCCAGACAACGCTCTGGGTTTCTGTTTTTCAATATTCCCCTTTTTATTTGCCTCGTTAGCAATATTCCTTTATTCTGATCGTTAATTTTAGATAATATTTTTCATTATTTGTAAATTTCACACCTTCGAAAGCAATCGAGACAGCAAAATATCAATTTTTCTGCTCCTCTTATTTCTATCCTTTTCGTCCTATTCTCAGGAACCAATTCTACTAAAAGGAAAAATTATTGCCGATTCCCTTGAAGGCTCATTCATAAATATTGTAAACCTCACCCAGGAGACGGGAAGCGTTAACAATGAATCCGGGGAATTCCAGATTGAAGTTAAGCTTAAGGATACCCTTTACTTTTCCTCCGTTCAGTATGAAGGGAAGGAAATAATAATTGACAAGAAAATGATTGAAACGCAATATCTTGAAGTCGTACTACTCCAGAAGATTAATCAACTTGAAGAAGTTAATATCAGTAATATCAGCCTTTCCGGAAATCTGGAAAGAGATCTGTCAACTATAGAGACTGTGAATCAGGGAGATTTTGGAATCCCATATCCCACCAAACCACGTCCTACGACCATTGAGAGAAAGATCTATACGGCGTCAAGTGGTTCTTTAGGTTTATTGATAAACACGCTAAACGGAAGAATAAAGATGCTGAAAAAAGCCAGGGCCAACCAGGAATTGAGCATGCTGGTGGACAAGGGAATGAAAGCCCTTCCTCTATCGGTTTTTGTGGATGAATTTAAGATTCCGGAGGAACACGTAATAAACTTTGTTTATTTCAGTGCGGAGGATCCAAAATTCAAGAATCTGGTCAACAGAGAGGCTCTTCTTGAGCTGCTGCAGTTTTATCAGGGGAAAGTACAGCAGTTCCTAGAAGAGAGGATGGGGAAATAGTTTAATCAGAATCCCCAGTAGTAGACTGCTCAAAATCAGGCTAAAACCCTAAACAATGAATCCAGAACCGGGGCCTGAAAGCCCCGGCAATTGAGAATTCCGCTCAAGACTAGAATTTTGAACTTTCTAATTATACAAATCCTTATTTGGTTCAGGAGACATGTAAAAAACCAGTTTTCCTCCGTCCATCAGGTCTTCGTGTGAAATAACTGGTTCCTGAAGTATTTTTCCATTTAGCTCAACCCTGTCAACATAGACATTCTTCTCCGACTGGTTTCTGGCTACCACTTCAAAAGTTCTTCCTTCTCCAAGATGAATTCTGGCTTGTTTAACTGAGGGGCTTCCCAAAGCATAATCGGGGGATCCCGGTGCCACTGGATAGAACCCAAGGGAGCTGAAGATATACCAGGCACTCATTTGTCCAAAATCATCATTTCCTCCCAGCCCGTCAGCTCCAGTCTGGTACATCGTCTTAAGGATCATTCTGATCTTGTCGTTGGATTTCCAGGGAGTGTCGGTCCAGTTATATAGATATGGAACGTGGTGGGATGGTTCATTCCCATGTACATAGTTGCCGATGATCCCTTCGCGGGAAATATCTTCTGTGTTGGCAAAATATCTATCCGGAAGCTCCATGCTGAACAGGGAATCCAAATGTGTGGAAAACTGCGCTTTGCCTCCCATCATTTCGATCATTGTTTTGGGATCATGAGGTACGTATAAACTGTAATTCCAGGCATTGCCCTCTATAAATCCCTGTCCATGAGTGTCAAGTGGGTCAAATTCCTTTTTGAAACTACCGTCGCTCAGTTTTGGTCTCATAAAACCGGAGCTGGGATCGTATACGTTTTTGTAGTTTTCTGAACGTTTCATGAACTCTTCATAGATATCTTCCCGACCAAGCTTTTTGGCAGCTTGTGCTATTGCCCAGTCATCATAGGCATACTCCAGAGTTTTCGAAACCGAGGCACCGTTTTTATCTTCAGGAACGTAACTCAAATCCATATAATATTCCAACCCGTCGTAATATTCTGTCCTGGCAGTCTGAACCATGGCCTCTAGGGCTCTTTCCTGATCAAAATTCGCATTTCCTTTCACTATGGCGTCCGCAATTACTGAAACACTATGATAGCCTATCATACACCAGTTTTCATTGGCATAGTGGGACCAGATAGGAAGCATGGAATGAACGCTCTGATCATAATGGGCCAGCATGGACTTCACCATATCCGAATTCCTTTCTGGCTGTAGAATATTGAAAAGGGGGTGAAGTGCCCTGTAGGTATCCCACAGGGAGAAGCTGGTGTAATTGGTGAAACCCTCTGCCTGGTGAGTGTTCATGTCCAGTCCTTTATAGTTTCCGTCCAGGTCCATATATTCTGTAGGGCCCAAAAATGCGTGATACATGGCGGTATAGAAGTTAACCTTGCCCTCAGGTTCCATCGTCTCAACAACCACCTTGTTCAGCTCCTTGTTCCATTCCTGCCGCGCATCGGCTTTAACTTTGTCAAAGTTCCAATGCGGAATTTCCTGTTTCAGATTAGCCAAAGCACCGGCAGTGCTGACGGGAGAGAGGGCAAATTTTATTTTAATTTTTTCATCCTGTTGCGTCTTAAAATCAAAGTACATCCTGATCTCCTTACCTGCAGCTTCGGGGAAGTTCCGATCCTCATCGAACTTTCTCCAGAATCCTCTGTAGGCTGTTTGGTCATAGCGTTCACGCCCGTAACTTTCTATAGGTTTGCTGAAAGACATGGCAAAATACACCGTTCGTGTCCTTGCCCATCCCGTTGTCTGCCTGTACCCGGTGACCAGGGTGTCGTTCTCGACTCGTACAAAAGTCCACACATTTTTTTGATCGTAATCATAGATTCCCGCCATCAGGTCAAGGATAATGTGCGCACTATCCGATTTCGGGAAGGTGTACTGATGCATGCCTACGCGACTACTGGCCGTCATTTCGGCTTTAATATTGTGATCGTCCAGAAGGACACTATAATACCCCGGTTCTGCAAATTCATTGTCGTGCGAGAACCTGCTTCTGTACCCGCTTTCAGGCTTGGCCTCGGTACCGGGATTCAGTTGTAATTTTCCTGTGGTAGGCATTATAAGAAAATCCCCAAGATCGGAGTGGCCGGTACCGCTAAAATGGGTATGACTGAACCCCACAATCGTATTATCCCCATACTGGTACCCGGCACAGTATTTATAAACATCCGGATTGTATTGCCCCTCCACTGCGTAGGGAATGGTGTCGGTGTCAGGACTTAACTGTACACTTCCAAAAGGCACACTGGCCCCCGGATAGGTATGTCCCATTTTTGCGGTACCTATTAAAGGATCAACGTATTGCGCCAGATCAAGACTGTCAGGATCGATCTCGAGAACATTTGCTTTTATAGGACCTGACAAAAAGGAAACTAAGAGGATGAGGAGTGTTAATGTGTTTTTCATTTTTTGAAAAAGAAATTTCGGGTTTTATTAAGGCTGAAAAGTTAGTTTTTTTCTGCGGGGTACCAAAGAAAACCCTGAGGCTGCAATTATTATTGAGAAAGAAGGGCATTCAACTGATAGCTGTGCTTCTAAAAGGATTTATCTCTATTGCAAATCCATAGTTAAAGATGAATGGATTAAGGAAGAATGCTGAAGAAGTGCACAGCTAATGCACATAAAATGTGCACTTGGTGTGCACTAGGTGTGCACTAGGTGTGCACTTGACCTGCACTAAAACCCTACCTGGCATAGCCGATTTACGAGGAAGAAATTACCCTTTAATAAGGAAATGCAGGAAATTTCGAGAATAGGCTTTGTCTAAAACTCTGAAGTAAAATGGAATTTTATCGATGGATATTTCTGCTGGGTCATCTGCAATGAAAAAGCCGAATCGGCCAGGAAAACCAGTTGCCCTCTTTTATCCTTGGCAAGAAATTTAGCCTTAACACGGCTGAAATCCTTGAACTCTTCATTCTTTGGATCTGAAGGTTCCACCCAACATGCCTTGTGCACATTCAGATTCTCATAAGTACATTTGGCTCCATATTCGTGCTCCAGCCTGTACTGGATCACCTCAAACTGCAAGGCTCCCACGGTTCCAATGACTTTTCTCCCATTCAGTTCCAGGATAAAAAGCTGTGCCACCCCTTCATCCATCAACTGGTCGATCCCCTTTTCCAGCTGCTTGGATTTCATCGGATCGGCATTGTTGATATATCTGAAAAATTCGGGAGAGAAGCTCGGGATTCCTTTATACCGCAAAATTTCGCCTTCAGTCAGCGTATCACCGATCTTAAAGGTTCCGGTATCGTGCAATCCAACAATATCACCTGGGTAGGAAACATCCACTATCTCTTTTTTCTCTGCGAAAAAGGCGTTGGGACTGGAAAATTTCATTTTCTTATTGTGCCGAACATGAAGATAATTGGTGTTCCGCTCAAATTTTCCCGAAACTATTTTAATAAAAGCCAGTCGGTCCCTGTGCTTAGGGTCCATGTTGGCGTGTATCTTAAATACAAAGCCCGTAAATTCCTTTTCATCCGGCTGTACCAGTCGATTATCGCTTTCCTTCGGCTTTGGGGTAGGGGCAATGCTGACAAAACAGTCCAACAGTTCTCTTACCCCGAAATTATTTAACGCAGACCCAAAGAATACAGGTTGCAGATTCCCGGCCAGATAAGCTTCTTTATCAAATTCCGGATATACTCCCTGGGCGAGTTCCAGCTCTTCCCTCAAAGTGTCGGCAGCTTTTTCGCCAATCAGGGAATCCAGTTCTCCTGAAGCAAGATCGGAGATCTCCACGGTTTCTTCAATATCTTTCCGAGGATCGCCCGTAAATAAGTTCACGTTCTTTTCCCAGATATTATAGATCCCTTTGAAATCGTAACCCATCCCAATGGGAAAACTCAGGGGAGTAACGGTAAGGTTAAGTTTTTCCTCAATCTCATCCAGAAGTTCAAAAGCATCCTTTCCCTCCCGGTCCAGTTTGTTTATGAACACGATCATGGGGATATTTCTCATCCGGCAAACCTCTACCAGCTTCTCTGTCTGCTCCTCGACCCCTTTGGCAACGTCTACCACCACAATTACACTATCCACCGCTGTAAGCGTCCTGAACGTGTCTTCCGCAAAATCCTTGTGACCCGGGGTATCGAGAATATTGATCTTGACCCCGTCGTATTCAAAAGCGAGTACCGAAGTCGCCACAGAGATCCCCCGTTGGCGTTCAATTTCCATAAAGTCACTGGTTGCGCCCTTCTTGATCTTATTGGATTTCACCGCCCCGGCTTCCTGGATGGCACCCCCAAAAAGCAGCAGCTTTTCGGTAAGGGTCGTCTTCCCGGCATCAGGGTGCGAAATAATACCAAAGGTTCTTCGTCTTTTGATCTCTTCTGAAAATTTCATAGGTCAATTTAAGGCTGCAAAGATAATTATTTGATTCAGAAGAAAAGCTTTCGGCCGGGGCCAATTTTCCGTCAAGCTGCTCCCGCTTTCCTTTGTATTCAGAAGTGATTTTGTACTTTTGAAGTTCAATTTTTGGAATGGAAGAGGAAAAGGTAATACTGGTAAACGAAAAGGATGAGCAAATTGGGCTGATGCCGAAGATGGAAGCCCACGAAAAAGCCTTGCTGCACCGAGCTTTTTCTGTGTTCGTGTTCAACGAGCAGAACGAACTGATGATACAGCAACGGGCTTTCGGGAAATACCATTCCCCCGGGCTTTGGACCAATACCTGCTGCAGCCATCAGCGGGAAGGGGAATCCAATATTGAGGCAGGGAAGAGGCGCCTTCAGGAGGAGATGGGATTCAGCACAGAGCTTAACGATACCATTTCCTTTATTTATAAAGCTCCATTTGACAATGGCCTGACCGAACATGAATTCGACCATATTCTAGTAGGCTACTTTAATGGGGAGCCGGACCTGAATCCTGAAGAGGTACACGCCTGGAAATGGATGTCCCTGGAAGAACTGAAGGCAGATATGGAAAAGCAGCCGCAGTTGTATACGGAATGGTTCAAGATCATTTTTGAGAATTACTATAAACACATCAGCCAATGAGAGTGACTGTCAATAGAAAGGCCCATTTTAATGCTGCGCACAGATTATTCCGGGAGGACTGGGATGATGTGCGGAATGAGCAGGTGTTCGGGAAATGCAGTAATCCTAATTACCATGGGCATAATTACGAGCTGATAGTTTCAGTTACGGGAGAAATTGACGAGGAAACCGGATTTGTGATGGACCTGAAGCTGCTGAAGGATCTGATCTATCAGGAAATTGAAATTCCCTTTGACCATAAAAATCTCAATATCGAGGTGGAGGAATTCAGGGATCTGAATCCCACTGCCGAAAATATTACCGTGGTCATCTGGAATAAACTGAGGAAAAAGCTGAAAAAAGAGCTTGAGCTGGAGGTGACGTTATACGAGACTCCCAGGAATTTTGTGCAATACAGGGGGGAATAAAAATCGGGAGCAAAAAAGTTCTGCAAATCAAAAATTAGCGTAAATTCGCAACCTAAAATTAGGCATAAAATGGCAAACAGAAGAATACTTAAAAGGGATATCAATTACGTAATGGGCGATATCATTGAGGCAGCTTACCTGCACCAGATCGCCAATCCGCAAGAAGATCCTGCGAAGTCGGAGGCGATAGTGGATGAGGCAATTGCTGAATTTGATACTTTGATCAACAAGATGAACCAGAAAGATGTTGAAAACAAAAAACAACACTTCAAAGGGATTCAGAAGGAGCTGGAGACGAAAGCCAATCAATTGGTTGACAAAATAAACGCTCTTTAAATAACATAAGAGGCCGATATAGCTCAGTTGGCTAGAGCAGCTGATTTGTAATCAGCAGGTCGTGGGTTCGAGTCCCTCTATCGGCTCTCAGTAAAAAGCCTCTCCATCAGGAGAGGCTTTTTTGTTTCCAAGATTTTCTTTCCGGAAAAATTCTTCAAAAAAAAAGGGAAGAGTCCGTGGATAGAGCCCTTCCCTTCAGAAAGTTTTTTCGAGTCTGTAATTTAATCTGCAGTAACTGCCAAAGCTTCCATTTTTCTGTTTCTCATGGCATAGAACAGGATATAAACGTAGCAGGCTATTACCAGACCTAAGGCTACGGTAAATCCGAATGAGTCGGTAAGAAATCCGAAGGCAGGAGGGATAATGGCACCTCCAACGATCATTGAACACAGAATTCCGGACCCTTGAGGTTTATCGTTTCCGAGACCATTGAGGGCAAGACTGAAGATGGTGGGGAACATGATCGAATTGAAAAGTCCAACCGCCAGTATGGACCACATGGCAACCAGGCCGGTGGTTGACAGGGAGATCAATACCAATGCTGCCGCTGCGATAGCAAAAATACTAAGGACCTTGGCAGGAGGAACGATGCTGGTGAGGAAGGAGCCGATAAAGCGTCCTATCATGGCGCCTGTCCAGAAGAAGGTGACAAAAACACCCACTATAGCCATTTCACTGGATACCCCAAGGTCGGTCAGGAACCATTCCGCTATAATGCGCATGGCAGGAGTGTCCAGTACAAGCTGGGCTGCACCCAGGTCGAGGAAATAATTGATCAGGTAACTTCCCAGGGCAACTTCTGCACCCACGTAGAAGAAGATCCCAAGCGCACCCAGAATAAGATTTTTGTTCTTAAGCACCTTTCCATATCCGCTGGAAGCTTCCTCGCTATGCACCTTTGGCAGCTTCACAAAAAAGAATACCACCGCTATAAGAATAATAAACAGTGCAATTCCCAGGAAGGGAGTCTGTACGGCTGCAGCTTCATTGGCGTAATAGACATTCCTTTCAGCTTCGCTGAGGAAGTTGATCTCTTCCGTCGTCTTTACTTTGTCACTCAAAATGAACAAAGCTCCCATGGCAGGGGCAATCGCTGTTCCCAGGGAATTGAAAGCCTGAGAAAGGTTCAGTCGGCTTGATGCTGTTTCCTCGGGTCCCAGAAGCGTCACGAACGGATTGGCAGCTACCTGAAGGATGGTGATCCCGGCTGCGAGTGTAAAATACCCCAGCATGAAAAGCCAGAAAACCCTTATTTCGGCAGCGGGATAGAACAATACACAGCCCAGGGCCATGGTGCCCAGTCCCAGGATGATCCCCTTTTTATAACCTATCTTGGAAAGTATGAATCCGGATGGTATAGAGAGAAGTAAATAAGCTCCAAAGAAAGCAAACTGCACAAGCCCCGCCTGGAAATAGGTGAGGGTGAACACCTCCCTTAACCTGGGAACAAGGGAATCAACCAGTACAGTGACGAATCCCCATAAAAAGAAGAGGGCAGTCAGGAAAATAAAGGCGGTGCGAAAGGATTTTTTTTGGTCCATGGGGTTGGGATAGAATTATTGATTTACCTGTGCTGCCTGCTCCAGCTCCTGCTCTTGCTGCTTTCGCTCCTTCAGGAACTCCTCAAGACTTTTTCCATATTTGGAATCCCTGACCTTAGGAGGGAGGGATTCCTGAATGGTGTCCAGGAATTTGATGTTGGCATCAAAGATCTCCGATACAGCAAGATAAGGAGCTACCTCGTAGTCTTTGTTGTTCAAGGCATAGTTTACAGTAAACAGGTATCGACGCTTCAGCAGGTTGTCAGCCTTGGTGCTGGTAGCCAGGGCAAGTTTTTCATTTCCCTGTTGCTGTGCCTCCAGGTTTTCCTTGATCAGTTCAAGGTTCTGAGCATTAAAACGCTCGATCATTTTCTTGTATTCCTCCAGTTTTTTATGATTTTCAGAACCCTGGACCACCAGGTCAGTTTCGAAGTTCTTGAGGCTGGTGTTAACGGTCATTTCTCCGGGCTCGGCAAAAAATAACAATCGGTCGTTATACTGGGTGGCGTCCACTTTTTCCAGGTACAGGTAAAGTACCTGAGGGCTTTCAATAGTAGTTTCAAAGGCAAAATTCGGTTCCCCTTTAATTGCTATGGAATCAATGGTTACCAGGACGGTATCTTCGATTTTCTGAAGGTACAGAGTTCCTTCTTTCAGCCCTTTAACGGCACCGGTAATCGTAAGGTTTCCCTTTTTTTCGGAACATGCTGTCAGGCAGATAAAAAAGGCGAAGAGTATGCTTAATTTTTTCATTTGGATATAAGGATATTAGGGCCGCAAATATTGTAAAAAAAATCTAGCTTGCCGAGGCCAATTGCATTAAAATTGTCGACAGGATGGCGCCGTAAGTTCCGATCACATATCCAAAAACAGCAAGGAGTACCCCCACAGTTGCCAGCGAGGGGTGAAAAGCTGCAGCAACTACTGGGGCAGATGCCGCTCCTCCCACATTTGCCTG
>CAMPJY010000026.1 GCA_946887025.1 uncultured Salinimicrobium sp. | reverse complement strand
GCTGAATAATTTTATACCTCAAATATCCAGGGTTTTAAAGCCCTGGATATTTTTATGGGGTCATCCCCCAAAAATTTCAGATCATGATTTTAAAAAAATTAAAGCATCAGCTTAGGACAGCCTATTGGCTATTATTACCTGTTTTATTCCTGAATTGCAGCAGTAGTTCAGGGGAAGGGGGGGAGGAAGTTTCCCAGGAACTTTCCAATCTGGTAATGAATGTCGAGATAGTGGGAGCAAGTCAGGAAAATCCCAATGGAGATGGCAGCGGAAAGGTCAATGTTTCTTTTTCTGCCGAGAATGCGACCTCATATCGAGTGAACTTTGGAAACGGAGAGGTTAAGGAAACGACCACCAATTCGGTAAGCTACACCTATGTGGGGCAGGGGACTAATACCTATCAGATCCACGTCTCTGCCTACAGGGCTGATAAATTCATTTCTTCCAGTAAATCCGTTACAGTCTACGTAGACCCTTCCCTGGTGTTTGCTGATGAATTTAATGGCAGTGGGAGCCCCGACAGCTCCAAATGGAGTTTTGAGATCGGGAATTCTGGCTGGGGAAATAATGAGGTCCAGTATTATACCGACAGGTTAGAGAATGCAAAAGTAGAGGACGGAGTCCTTAAGATCACGGCGCAAAAGGAGAATTATGAGGGAGCACCTTATACTTCGGCAAGGATAATCACCCTGGGCAAATTCGACTTTACGTACGGAAAAGTGGAGGTGAGGGCCAAACTTCCTGTGGGAGGTGGCACCTGGCCTGCAATCTGGATGCTGGGATCAAATATCAGCAGTGTGGGCTGGCCGGCTTCAGGGGAAATGGATATCATGGAACACGTGGGGAACAATCCCGGGACCGTAATTTCTGCCGTTCATACCCCATCCAGTCATGGGAATACCCAGAACGTGGCTACCACGGAAGTTGATAATATTTCAAGTGAATTTCATGTATATGGAGTGGAATGGGATGAAAACAAACTTGCTTTTTCTGTAGATGGGGAAGTACACTATACCTACAGCCCCTCCACAAAAAACGATAGCACCTGGCCCTTCAACAAAAACCAGTTCCTCATCCTGAATATCGCGGTTGGAGGGACCCTGGGAGGGGAGATTGATCCGGATTTCAATTCAGGAACCATGGAGGTGGATTATGTAAGAGTTTATCAGTAAAAAAACATAGTAGTTTTTAATTGCCGGGACTTTTAAGTCCGGGGCCTAAGATGTTTCTGACAAAGGGCTTCAGCCCAATACTCTATAGAGATTGCATTGGGCTAAAGCCCAATTTAAAAAAGATGAACATAATACCCGCCTTAAAAGGCGGGCCAATTCAAAAATTGCAGTTAACAGATGAATAGCTGCCCTTTCAGGCAGCCTCCGAAAAGAAATATGAAAGCGCTCATCCTAATAGCAATGCTCAGTCTGCTGAGCTGTAGTACAGACGATCCGGGCGGGGGAAAACCGCCGGTGGGACCTGAACCCCCTGTGGCTGAAAATGAAGTGTCTTTTTACCTCACCAATGCCGATCAGTCGCAGAAGTTCCAGGAGCAGTCGGATATCCTCATTTTTGGGAATACCCACAACAACTATTCTACCATAAAGCTGAACCCTTCAGAAAGCTTTCAGACGGTCGAAGGCTTCGGTTATACCCTTACCGGAGGCAGTGCGGAGGTGATCAATTCCCTTAGTTCTACAAAGAAGCAGGAGCTGCTGCAGAAGCTTTTTGGCAAAGGAGAAGAGGGAATAGCCATCAGCTATCTCAGGCTCAGTATTGGGGCTTCAGACCTGTCCTCCTCCACCTTTTCCTATAATGATCTTCCCGAAGGGCAGACTGACGAAGACCTGTCTGAATTTAGTCTTGCGCCCGATATGGAAGACCTGATCCCCCTGTTGCAGGAGATCCTTGAAATCAATCCTGAAATCCACATCATGGCTACTCCGTGGTCTCCCCCGGTGTGGATGAAGGATAACAATTCCACTATAGGCGGAAGTCTGAAGCCGGAGTATTATGATATATACGCGCAGTATCTGGTGAAATATATTCAGGAAATGAAAGTCCTGGGAATCACGATTGATGCCCTGACCCCACAGAACGAACCCCTGCACCCCGGAAACAATCCGAGCATGTATATGTCGGCACCCCAGCAGGCGGAATTCATTAAGTCGTCCCTGGGGCCTGCCTTTCAGGCTGCAGGGATTAGCACCAAAATCATCATTTACGACCACAATGCCGATAAACCTGAATATCCCATTGCGGTACTAAGCGATCCCGAGGCGAATAAATACATATCCGGTTCGGCTTTCCATCTTTACGGAGGAGATATTTCAGCCCTTTCCCAGGTGCACAATGCTTTCCCGGAGAAGGGAATTTACTTTACTGAACAGTTTACCGCATCCAATGGCGATTTCGGAGGGGATCTTAAATGGCACCTGAAAAATGTAATCATTGGGTCCATGAGGAACTGGAGCAAGACTGCCCTGGAGTGGAACCTGGCAAACGATTCGAGCTTCGGGCCTCATACAGAAGGTGGCTGCACCACCTGTAAAGGTGCCGTGACGGTGAAAAGCAGTTCTTCCTATGATCTGAACGTAGGATTTTACATTATAGCCCATGCCTCAAAGTTTGTTGCTCCCGGTTCCATCAGAATTGGAAGCAGTACCACAGGTAACCTTCACAATGTCGCTTTCAGGACGCCCGAAGGGAAGAAGGTATTGCTGGTGCTGAATGACGGCGGCAGCTTTGCCAGTTTTAATGTTGAATACAACGGGAAATGGTTCAGTACCGGCCTGGGTGCAGGAGCGGTGGGAACATTTGTCTGGGAATAAAATCAGGAATTTAAAAACAGCAGCATGAAAAAGATTCTTCTATTACTTCTCCTTACCACGCATTTAGCGCTTCCCCAGGCAGCGAAAACCAATTCAGACTTCCTCCGTGCCGAGGGTACCAAAATTGTCGATAAAAACGGCGAAAACGTACTGCTGCGCGGGATAGGACTGGGCGGGCACATGCTGCAGGAGGGTTATATGTTGAAGGTGCCGTTTTCGGGGCAGCAATACGTATTCAGACAACATGTGGAAGAGCTGGTGGGAGAAGAAAAAACCCAGGAATTCTACGATGCCTGGCTGGCGAACCATACCCGGAAAATTGATGTGGATTCCCTGAAAAGCTGGGGCTTCAATTCAATTCGCCTGCCCATGCACTACAACCTGTACACGCTACCAATCGAACAGGAGCCGGTAGCAGGGGAAAACACCTGGCTGGAAAAAGGATTTCAGATGACGGATTCCCTGCTAAGCTGGTGCAAGGCTAACGGGATGTACCTGATCCTCGACATGCATGCCGCTCCCGGAGGGCAGGGGCATGACCTGAACATTTCTGATCGGGATCCATCCAAACCCTCGCTTTGGGAATCAGAAGCCAATCAGCAAAAGCTGGTGGCCCTCTGGAAAAAACTGGCGGAACGCTACAAAGATGAACCCTGGATAGGAGCCTATGACATCATCAACGAGCCCAACTGGAGCTTTCAGGAGGGAAAACACAAACACGGGGTCGAGGACACAGGAAATGAGCCACTGCGCAAACTGATGGTGGAGATCACCCAGGCCATTCGGGAAGTGGACCAGAACCACATCGTCATCATCGAGGGCAATGGCTGGGGGAACAACTACAATGGGGTCCTCCCTCCCTGGGATGACAATATGGTGCTGAGTTTCCACAAATACTGGAATAACAACGAGCAGGAAGCCATTCAGAAATTTGTGGAATACCGCGAGAAATACCAGATACCAATCTGGCTTGGGGAAACGGGTGAGAATTCCAATGTCTGGTTCACCGATGCCATTGAACTGATGGAGGATAACAACATCGGCTGGTGCTGGTGGCCCCTGAAAAAGCTTGGATTTAACAATCCTCTGGAGGTGGTTGTGAATCCGGGATATCAAAAAATCCTGAACTACTGGAAGGGCGAAGGCGAAAAACCTACAGCAGCTGAAGCTTACGAGGCCTTTATGCAGCTGGCAGAGAATACCAAACTCGAAAACAACATTTACCACAAGGACGTGGTGGATGCCATGATCCGACAACCACATTCCGACGAGACTGTTCCCTTCACCAAAGTGGTGGTTGGAGAAGAAGCCCTGATCAAAGCAGCAGATTACGATATGGGAAGACTCGGCATCGCCTATCACGACAATGACTACGGAAATTACTATATCTCCACCGGGGGCGATCGCACCGGCTGGAACAATGGACGCACCTATCGCAATGACGGGGTGGATATCTTCAGGAATAGCGCTGACGAGGTATATGTAGGGGACCTGGAAACAGGGGAATGGATGCAGTACACATTGGAGGTCAAGGATCCGGGAAAATATCTGGTTGAGGTAAAGGTTTCTTCTGAAAAAGGAGGCAAGGCGTCTTTAACAGCGAATGAAAGAAATCCCATAGAATTTGAAATCAATAATCCCGCCTCCACCTGGAGCTGGCAGGAGGCCGGGGAACTCTTCCTCGAAGCAGGGGAGAACAAAATAAAATTCCTTGTAAAACAGGAAGGATTTGACCTGGAAAGCATAAGAATTTCCAGGTAGAGACGCGATTTATCGCGTGTCACGTACGCCAGAGTTGATAAAATGACAATACAAGAATATATTAATTTGAAATGATGAAAAAAATATTCCTCTACCCCCTCTGCCTTCTCCTATTCGCTTGTGCGGATAAAAAACAGGCCACTCAGGAAACTTCTCAGGAAGCCCAACTATACGTCACCACCCTTGATAAATCCTCCCTGCTGGAAAAGCAGGCCCTCGAAGTAACTGAAGCCATGGAGGATTCCGCCGCTGCTGATATAGTTGTTGACACTTCAAAAACCTATCAGGAAATGGTAGGTTTTGGTTATACCCTCACCGGGGGAAGTGCGCTGCACATCAACCAGATGAGCGATACCGCCAGGACTGCCCTGCTGGAAGAGCTATTCGGCACCGGGGAAGATGACCTGGGAATAAGTTACCTGCGACTCAGTATCGGCGCTTCCGATCTGGATGAGGCCCCTTTTTCCTATAACGATCTTCCGGAAGGGCAGACCGATGTGGAGCTGGAACACTTCAGCCTTGCCAATGACACCCTGCACCTGATCCCCGTCCTGAAGGAGATCCTGAAGATAACTCCCGATATCCAGATCCTCGGCTCCCCCTGGTCCCCGCCTGCATGGATGAAGGATAACAAGGATACCCGTGGAGGAAGTCTGCTGAAGGAATATTACCCAGTGTACGCCAATTATTTCGTGAAATATATCGAAGCCATGGCGGAGGAAGGGATCCGCATTGATGCCATCACCATTCAGAATGAACCCCTGCACCCGGGGAACAACCCGAGTCTGCTGATGCTGCCCGAGCACCAGGCAGATTTCATAAAGAATCATCTTGGACCTACTTTCGAGGAAAATAATATAGACACCAAGATCATTCTGTACGATCACAATGCCGACAGGCCTGATTATCCCATCAGCATCCTTGATGACCCTGAAGCTGCCAAATACGTGGATGGATCAGCTTTTCACCTATACGGAGGGGAGATCGGGGCGCTTTCAGAAGTGCATGAGGCTCATCCAGACAAACATCTTTACTTCACAGAACAATGGGTAGGTGCCCCCGGTAATTTCGCACAGGAGCTCTCCTGGCATATCGAGAACCTGATCATCGGCGCTCCCCGTAACTGGAGCCGCAACGTATTGGAATGGAATCTTGCCGCAGACGAGAACCAGGACCCCCACACCGACAGGGGAGGTTGCGACAGATGTCTTGGGGCAGTCACCATTGACGGGGACAAAGTAACCCGCGAACCCGCCTATTACATCATCGCCCACGCCTCCAAGTTCGTGCGTCCCGGCTCAGTAAGGGTGGATTCCAATCTGCCGGAAAACATTCCTAACGTAGCATATAAAACTCCTGAAGGCAATATTGTGGTGATCGTACAAAACACCGCGGAAGAAGAGCAGGAAATAAGTGTAGAGGTCGGAAGTAAAAAAACCAGCTTCAGCCTGCCCGCCGGAGCAGTAGGGACTTTTGTAATGTAGGGAAGTCCGAAGTCCGAAGTCCGAAGACCGAAGAAAAAAAATCTGCGATAATCTGCGAGTAAATCTGCGAAATCTGCGGGAAACCCATTCGAATCCTGCCTTAACTAAATAAAATTGTTATGAGATTCAACAAAATATCCCTGGCCCTCGGCCTGCTGTTCACCGGCCTGGTACATTCTCAGGAGTCTACTTCCCTGAGCAAAGAAGAAATATCCTCCAGGGCAGAAGAACTCCTCTCCCAAATGACCCTCGAAGAGAAAGTGGGCCAGATGACCCAGGTAACTCTCGATGTCATCGGGGAAGGCGACAACATCTATTCCAGCTACGAACCCTTTAATCTGGATAAGCAAGCCCTGACGAAGGCGATTTCACAATACAAGGTGGGATCCTTCCTGAACACCGCCAATAACAGGGCACGGACCCCGGAACAATGGTATAAGATCATAAACGAGATCCAGCAGACCAATATCAGGGAGAGCCGCCTGGACATCCCCATCATCTATGGGGTGGATGAAATTCACGGCGCCACCTATACCGTGGGCGCCACCATGTTCCCGCAGCAGATCGCCCAGGCCGCCAGCCGGAATCCCGAACTGGTGGAACAGGGCGCTGCCATCACCGCATACGAAACCCGGGCCAGCGGGATTTCCTGGAACTTTTCTCCTGTACTGGATCTTGGAATGGATCCCAGGTTCTCCAGGATGTGGGAATCCTTCGGGGAAGATCCCTACCTGATCTCTGTGCTGGGGGTCGCCATGATCGACGGCTACGAGGGTGAGGACAACAATATTGGACATCCGGAACACCTGGCTTCCAGCTTAAAACATTTCCTTGGTTACCACGCCGCCACCTCCGGGAAGGATCGCACCCCCTCCTACATCCCCGAAAGTGCCCTGCGCGAGTATCACCTGCCCCCGTTCAAGGCAGCTATTGATGCAGGAGCCCATACCATCATGATCAACTCGGGCATCATCAACGGGATTCCCGTTCATGCCAATCGGGAGCTGCTCACGGGACTTCTGAAGGAAGAATTAGGATTTGAAGGCCTGGTGGTTACCGACTGGGCTGACATCGAAAACCTGCACCGCAGGGATAGGGTCGCCAAAAACGACAGGGAAGCCATAAAGATGGCAATCAACGCTGGTATTGATATGTCCATGGTGCCCTACGAGTATGAACGTTTCGTGGAAAACCTGATCGCCCTGGTTAAGGACGGGGAGGTTTCCGAAGAACGTATAGACGATGCCGTGCGCCGTATCCTGAAGGTGAAGCTTGCGCTGAACCTTTTCGAAACCCCAGTGACCCATTTTGAGGACTATCCCGAATTCGGAAGCAAAGAACACGAACAGGCGGCTTATGATATGGCTTCAGAAGCCATTACGCTGCTTAAGAACAGCGATAACATCCTCCCCCTGAAAAAGGACGCAAAAGTGCTGGTTACCGGACCCAACGCAAATTCCATGAGGACCCTTAACGGGGCCTGGACCTATTCCTGGCAGGGGGAGAAGACTCCGGAGTATACAGAGCAGTACAATACGATCCTGGAAGCAGTGCAAAACGAGATTGGCGAGCAGAACGTGACCTATGTACCCGGAGTGAGCTATAAGGAAGGCGGGAATTATTACGAAGAAGAAAAGGATCAATTCGAGGAAGCCATCGCTGCGGCGGAAGGCGTGGATTACATCCTGCTCGTACTGGGCGAGAACACCTATACCGAAAAACCGGGTGACCTGAACGACCTGTACCTTTCAGATCCCCAGACGGAGCTTGCACAAAGACTGGCAGCCACCGGGAAACCGGTGATCCTGATCCTCAATGAAGGTCGCCCCAGGATCATCAGCAAATTTGAACCTGCGATGAAGGCGGTAGTGCAGACCTACCTTCCCGGGAATTTTGGGGGAGACGCCCTGGCTGATATTCTGTTCGGCGATGTGAACCCTTCCGGGAAACTTCCGTACAATTACCCCCGCTACCCCAATGCGCTGATCAACTACATCCACAAACCTTCCGAGGAGCAGAAGGCAGCCGAAGGGGTGTACAATTACGAGGCAGATTACAGCCCGCAGTATTCCTTCGGGGATGGGCTTAGCTACACCAGTTTCGAACTGAGGGACCTGAAGCTGGATAAAACCACCATCCCAACAGACGGCAGCGTACAGGTGCAAGTGCAGCTCACCAACACCGGCGACCGTGCCGGGAAGGAAGTCGTGGAGCTTTACTCTGCCGACCTTTACGCCACCGGCATTACACCAGACGTAAAACGCCTAAGGAGGTTTACTAAGGTGGAACTGCAACCAGGGGAGACTACTACTGTGAGGTTCAGCCTGGATGCAAAGGACCTGGCTTATGTAAATAATGAAGGGGAAAGCATCGTGGAGCCGGGAGATTTTGACTTGATGATAGGAGACCTGAAGACGACCCTGACGGTTACAGAATAAAGTGATTAAAGTTTAATTAGCCACGAATCCACGGGTAAATTCAGGTGCCCGTGGATTTGTGGCTTTATAAATTTTTCCCGCGGATTTCCTCGCAGATCTCACAGATTTTTTTGGCTTCCATCCTCCGTTTACGGTTCTCTAACCTCTGGCTGAAGTGGACAAAGTTCTCAAAGTTCTCAAAGTACCCCAGTCCTTTTTTGTGGGTACTTCTCTTTTACTCGGAAAAAATTTCCACTTAATAAGTTCCTTGTTTGAGGATATCTCCTCTACTCAAGGAATGGTGGAGGGCAGGATTCGTGGGTAGAGACGCAATTCATTGCGTCTCTACCTATATCGTACCAGCTCCCTGTCTCACAGGCACTTTGCAAAGACCCCACAGCCAGCTCACAGGCTCCCAAACGGGCGTGGTCCCTGTCAGGTCCCTGTGAAGTCCCTGTTAGCTACGGAGATGCCAGGGAGATGATAAAGGGAACCGCTTGATAAAATATGCTATATTTAGCATTTTTAATTTTTATTCTATACTGTGAAAAACTTTCTCCCCCTCCTGACTTTCCTGTTGTTCGGTTTCAACGGGTTTTCCCAAATCGTATTTGAAGATGCCTATTACATAGATGATTCCGGCCGCAGGATAGAAGGCCAGATAGAAAATGTCGGGTGGCAGAACAATCCCCAGCAATTCCTTTTCAGGCATTCGGAAGCTTCAGAACCTGTGGCATTGACCACAGAGGCGGTGAGGGAATTCGGTATCGGGAACGGTGTGAAGTATGTGAAGGTAAACATTGAGATGGACAGGTCCAGTGACAATCTTTCCCTAATGAGTGACCAGAGGGCACCGGAATTCAAGGAAGAGGAATTATTTCTAAAGGTACTTGTAGAAGGGAAGGCAAGCCTGTATTCCTATGTGGATGGGAACCTGCGGAGATATTTTTTCGGGAAGCTCCCTTCCGAAATAAATCAGCTAGTCTATAAAAAGTACAAAACCCCGGATGGCGAGGTCGCTTATAACAAGAATTTCAGGCAGCAGTTACTGAACGAGGTCCGGTGTGGGGAAAGCAGAACTAAACTGAGGAATTTGGATTACACCCAAAGCGATCTGGTTAAATATTTTGTGAATTATAATTCCTGTGAGAATGTCGAGCCCGTCAATTATGCTGCAAGCGAGTCCGGGATGAAATTCCATCTGAGTGTAAAACCCGGATTGGATTTTTCATCCTTGTCCATTGCGAACAATATGGTCAGTGACAGCAGGACAGATTTTAATTCTGAATTGGGATTCCGTATCGGGCTGGAGGCGGAATTCGTTCTGGGGTTCAACAAGAACAAATGGGCCCTGATCGTGGAGCCCTCCTACAGGTCTTATACTTCGGAAAAAGAGGGGCTGGAGGTTGATTATTCTTCCCTGGAAATTCCTTTTGGTCTAAGGCATTATTTATTCTTCAATGATTCTTCAAAAATGTTCGTGAATGCCGCCTATGTATTCGATTTTACTTTAGGAGAGTCGGTCATTTCCAGGGAGCCGAGGGAAAATCTGGATATAGAACCAAGAGGTAACCTTTCCCTTGGATTGGGGTATAGCTTCGCGAATACCTACAGTGTAGAGCTTCGGTATTTCGTAAATCGTGAAATTCTGAATTATCTGAATTGGAGATCCCAATATAAAGTCATTTCGGTGGTCTTTGGGTGGAAGATATTTTAGAAATATTTTTAACGTATACGGATGGGGTGCTGCCCCTCCGGGGCCGGGATATGTGGAGGCGCCGTTGGTACCAAGATGTTGCCCCTCCGGGGCCTGAATGAAAGGGAGATGCCTTTTCTACAAAGGTGTCGGTACTCCGGGGAATTTTGGGGAGTGGGAAATTATTGTTCTGCAGCCTCTTAGAGTGTGAGGTTTCCTTTTTACCTCCAGAGGAGGTAAATCTTTGTAGAAATCGCCATACCTCACAGCTTCAGCTCAAGGAGCTGCACCTTAATCCCGCAGGATCTTCTCCATTTTTTTGCCTTTGGCAAGTTCATCCACCAGCTTGTCAAGATACCTCACTTGTTGTGTCAACGGATTTTCAATTTCTTCCACCCTATAGCCACAGATCACACCTTTGATCTGGGGAGCATTCGGATTTAAAGAAGCCCTTTCGAAAAAAGTTTCAAAAGTCACTTTCTCATCAATCAGTTCCCGGAGCCTCTTCTCATCAAAACCGGTTAACCATTGTATAACCTGATGCAGCTCCTCAATGGTCCTGCCTTTCTTTTCGACTTTGGTAACGTAGTGCGGATAGACCGAAGCGAAACTCATTTTTGCAATCCGTTCATCATGGTGGCTGGTGCTTTTCATACCTGCAATTTAAGAGTATTTTCTTTAAAAAAATCTGCTTTTATATTCGAAGTTCCCACAAAAAAGGACTGGGGTACTTTGAGAACTTTGAGAACTTTGTCCACTTCTTTTTGTTAATCTGTTGAAATTAAAGAACTTATATTTTTCGGCCTTGGAGTTTGATTTTTAAATTTTAGATTTCCGGTTTTGGAATTTGGAATTTGGAATTTGGATTTTGGATTTTGTTTTCCCTTCCCTTCCCTGTGAGTATTTTCTGTATCTTGGTTCTCAGACTGATCCCGACTATCTTATGAAAATTCCGAAAACTTATTTGCTGCTGTCTTTGCTTCTGCTCCCCCTGTTATCCTGCAACAGGCTGGCTTCAGAAAATCCTGAATCCTCCCCAGCCATGCCGGCGAAGGAAAATGATTTTCAGGTCATCGCCTACTATACCCCTTCCACAGGGGAGATAGATTCCGCTACCGTGCAACAGCTCGATCAGATCATTTACAGTTTTCTGCATCTCAAGGGAAACAGGCTGCATTTGGAGGCGGACAGGGATGTTAAGTCTCTCGCCTATCTAGTTTCCCTTAAAAAACAGAATCCGGACCTGAAGGTTCTCGTTTCCCTTGGCGGGTGGGGAGGTTGTGAGACCTGTTCAGACGTCTTCAGTCACCCTGAATCAAGAAAGGAATTTGCGATTTCGGTGAAGGAGATAATGGAACAGCAGCAGGCTGACGGCATAGATCTGGACTGGGAATACCCTGCTATTTCAGGATATCCCGGACATGCCTATAAGCCGGAGGACCGGGAGAATTTCACCTCTCTGGTTGAGGTGCTTCGGGAAACTTTGGGGAATGAGGCTATAATCAGCTTTGCGGCCGGGGGCTCCAACAGGTTTCTGGAAAATTCAGTGGAATGGAAAAAAGTAATGCCCCTGGTGGATGGGGTGAACCTGATGAGTTATGATCTGGTTTCGGGAGGCAGTGATTCCACCGGGCACCATACCCCGTTATATTCGACCCCGGCACAGCGTTCCTCAGCTGTGAATGCCATAGAATTCCTGGATTCCCTGGGCATTCCGATGGAAAAGATCGTCGTAGGGGCTGCATTTTACGCCAGGATCTGGGAAGAGGTTGACAGCACCTCCAGAGGGCTGTACCAGCCGGGAAAATTTAAGGAAGCCATGCTATTCAGGGATCTGGAGCCTTATTTTGAAGAGAATCCGGGATTTATCAGGTACTGGGATTCCACTGCGAATGCAGCCTACAGTTTTCATCCTGAAAAAGGCCTTTTCGCAACCTACGACGATTCGCTATCCATAGCGAGAAAAACTGAATATGTGAGGGATAACGGCCTGGGAGGGATCATGTTCTGGCAACTTTCAGGAGATAGCCCGGGAGAAGGGCTCCTTGATGTAATCTATGGGGTAAAGACCAGTAGTAAATAAAATTCCTACAGTTTTAATGCATCATAAAATTTTGATTCGCAGTAATGCTATGGAATGCCGATTTAAGAGGATGCAAAGCCGCTGTCCATTAGAACGCGATAAATCGGGTACCTACGTGGGATAAAACAACTTTCCACTCTCCACTTTCCACTAAAAAAAGCAAAACCCGCAAGCCTTTACAGGTTGCGGGTTTAAGGTGGTGCCTCCAGGAATCGAACCAGGGACACAAGGATTTTCAGTCCTTTGCTCTACCAACTGAGCTAAGGCACCGTTGCTTTAAGCTGCTTTCCTTTCGGGAAGCGGGTGCAAATATAATTTCATTTTATTAACCCGCAAAAGAAATTTTATAAAAAATGCTTTTGTAAATTAGCTCCCTTAAGAAATTCGCATGAACCTGATCCTCGATGTAGGAAACTCCTTTGCCAAGCTGGCTGTCTTTCAGCACAATGAACTTCTCGAAAAACAGACTGTGGAAAAACGACAGCTGCAGGAGAAAGCTGTGGAATTTCTCAACAGGTTTCCCGATATCAGCAAAATTATCCTCTCTCAGGTGGCCCGTGCCGAGTTTTCCCTGCCCCAAGAACTGGTGGAGAAAGTGAAATTTGTGCTTCTTGGGCCTCAGACCAAAATGCCCTTCACCAATCTCTACGCTAGTCCGCTCAGCCTGGGGAATGATCGCAAAGCGCTGGCTGCGGCGGCTGCAAAGGCTTATCCCGACAGGAATGTGCTGATTATAGATGCGGGAACCTGCCTGACCTTCGATTTCAAAAATGCCCAAAATGAGTATCTCGGAGGGGCAATTTCACCCGGATTGAAAATGAGATATCGGGCTTTAAATGAGTTCACTGATAATTTACCACTGCTGGAGCCGTTATATGAAGTGAACCTGATAGGTGACAGTACCGTAAATTCAATGAATTCAGGGGTTTACCTGGGAATGCTGAAGGAGATCGAGGGAATTATCGAGGAGTACAGGGCTGAATATCAGGATTTAATGATTATTTTTACGGGCGGGGATGCCCAAATTTTGTCTATGAGATTAAAAAATGGCATATTTGCCAACTCTAATTTTCTGTTAGAGGGCTTGAACTACATTCTGGAAATTAATACAATTCAATGATAAAAAGATTCATTGTAATCCTGACCCTTTTATTCACAGTGATTACTACAGCTCAGGAAGGGGCATCCTCTCCCTATTCATTCTACGGGGTTGGGCTTACTACCTTCAAGGGAACAATAGAAAACCGGTCAATGGGAGGCCTCAGTGTCTATTCTGACAGTATTCACCTGAACCTTGCTAATCCGGCTTCCCTGGGAGAGCTGCGACTGACAACCTATACCATTGGTGGTACCCATTCCTCCTTAGACCTTAAAAGCGGTTCCGAGAGCGAAAGTGCTTCAGTAACTTCCCTCGATTATCTTGCCATAGGAATTCCTGTTGGGAAATGGGCTTTCAGCTTCGGGCTGGTGCCTTATACCTCTGTAGGTTACAACATACAGGATATTGACATGGAAACCAATACCGGTGGCAGGTATACCGGAAAAGGGGGCCTTAACAAAGTTTTCCTTTCGGCGGGTTATGCCTTAAGCAAAAATTTCAGTCTGGGGGCCGAAGTGGGTTATGGCTTCGGAAATGTGGACAACACCAGTATTTTTGTTCGTGAAGGGCTGCAATATGCCTCAAGGGAAGTAAATGAATCCCGTCTGAGCGGGTTTAGTTATAAACTGGCACTTAATTATCAGCAGATGCTGAGCGAAAAGCTGGAATTAAGGGCTGTTGGTATCTATTCGCCTGAAAGCAGCCTGAAATCATTTAATTCCCGACAGCTGGCTGTAATAGGGCTTACCAGCGATGGTACTGAAATTATAGGGGGAAATGGCTCGGCCTTCATCGATATAGATGTGCCGGAGTCGGAACTGACCCTGCCTACCGCATATACTTTTGGCGCCGGGATAGGGCAGCCAAGAAAATGGTTCCTGGGGGCGGAATACTCTTCCAAGGAAGCCACTTCTTATTCCAACAGGTCTTTTAGTCCTGAGGGAGCAGTATTTACCGATGCCACGGCCTACAGGCTGGGAGGGTTCTTTATCCCCAACTACAATCCCGTGTCAGGATATTTTAACAGAGTGGTCTATCGGGCCGGATTCCGTATGGAGGAGACAGGTTTGGAGCTTGCCGGAGAGAGCATTGACGAATTTGGCATATCTTTTGGAGTAGGGTTACCAGCAGGAAGAACCTTTGAGAATATAAACCTGGGATTTGAGTATGGACAGCGCGGTACGACGGATGCAGGTTTACTTCAGGAGGATTTCTTCAATCTGTCTATAAGCCTTTCATTAAATGATCAATGGTTTATTAAAAGAAAATTTGACTAAAATAATTAATCCTATAAACCCTAAACTATGAAAACCAAAGTTATATTGTTTTTATCGGGAGTTTTTCTCAGCTCAGGCGTGCTTCAGGCGCAGGCCAACCAGGAGTGCGCCACCACAGCTTCCCTGGCATACAGCGATGCAAAAGCCAAGAACTATGACGCAGCATTCCCACGTATCCAGACTCTTAGAAAAGATTGTCCTCAATATAGTATAGTTACGTATCAGTATGGCGAGATCATCCTGAAGGATAAGCTGAAAAATGCTCCTGAGGCTGAGAAGGAGGCCATTGCTGAAGATCTTATCAAGCTTTATGAGGAACGTCTTAAGAATTTCCCTACCAAGACTGATGCAGGCGAGGTTTATGTAGATATCGCCCAGCTGAAGTTCGATAACAAAATGGGATCTACTGAAGAGCAGTTCGCAGCTTTTGACAAGGCCTTTAAAGAAAATAAGGAAAGTTTCAACGCGAAATCCCTGTATACCTATTTCAACCTGTTGGTTGATCTTCAGGACGCCGGGAAAAAGGACCTGCAGGATGTGTTTACTTCCTATGATTCAGTAACTGCTGCCATCGAAAAGCAGGAGAATGAGCTTGCTGCCGGATTGGCCAAGTTGCTGGAGAAAAAAGAAGCCGGGGAAACTCTGACTTCTAAAGAAGAAAAGCAGCTGAATGCTTACGAGATCAACCTGAAAGCATACAGTACTGTAAAAGGTGGGGTAGATGGACTTCTTGGTCAGCGTGCTGACTGTGATAACCTGATCCCATTATACACCAAAGATTTCGAAGCCAGAAAGACTGATATCGACTGGTTGAAGAGTGCTGCCGGAAGGTTGTCAGCCAAAGAATGTACTGAGGATCCATTGTTCTTCAAGATGGTTGAGGCCCTGCATAAACTGGAGCCATCTGCCAAGTCGGCCCTTTATTTAGGTCAGTTGGCTGAGGCTGATGGAAATGCTTCCAAGGCCCTTGAATACTACAATCAGTCTGCTGAACTGGAAACCAATGCTTCTGATAAGGCTCGTGTTTACATGATGATCGCGAACAACAACAAGAAAGCAGGAAGATACGGGCAAGCCAGAAACTACTACAGAAAAGCGCTTGATGCCAAGCCTTCTACAGGTAGAGCTTATCTGAGCATCGCTGACATGATCGCACAAAGCGCCAACAGCTGTGGTACTACCACCTTTGAAAAGAGAGCGGTGTACTGGTTGGCTGCAAGATATGCTGAGAGAGCCGGACAGGTTGATCCTGCCATCGCTTCCAACGCAAACCAGGCTGCTGCTGCCTATAGAGGTAGAGCTCCACAGAAAGCGGATATCTTCTCTGAAGGAATGGCTGGGAAGACTATCAATGTCGGATGCTGGATCGGGGAAAGCGTGAGAGTGCCGAACTTATAGAACATCAGGCTTTAGAAGCCACGAATACACGAATATATTTTAGGAGAGACGCGAGGAATCGCGTCTCTTTTTTTGTTTTGGAAGAGGAGGTTATCTTAAAACGGAAGCTTTTAATCAATTACCTCCTATTATGAATTGTCCCGCCTTTTAAGGCGGGTTTTGGGTGCATCCATTATTATAGGGCTTTAGCCCAATTGCCACTCCTATAAAAGCCCGGGCAATTTAAAGATTCAAAAAGCCAAGTTAATCATTACCTTTGTTAGCGGAATTATGGCACAACCAACAGAAAACTTTTTCAGGATGCTTTTTAAAGGCATGGTCGCAGCGATTTTTGCCACGGGCTTGTTTTCATGCGAAGGAAATCTGGAAGATGTTCGGAAAATGGATATTCCCGAGGATGCGCCCCAGGCTATCGGCAGGGGAATTAATCTGAAATTCACCGACTCCGGAATCCTTACCGCCCAGCTTCGAAGTGACCTCATGAAAGATTTCTCCAACAAGGAATTCCCATATCAGGAATTCCCGGAGGGGGTGCAGGTGGAGTTCTATGACGAGCAGAACAACAAAAACACAGTGACCGCCGATTATGGGGTGGTCTACGAGGAAACAGGGCTCATAGACCTGCAGGGGAACGTGGTAATTGTCACCAGTGACAGCACCACCCTTATGGCTGATCAGCTGTACTGGGACCAGAATCAGAATTGGATATTTACAGACAGGCCCAATACCATACAGTTCCAGAATGGGGCTGTAAATAAAGGGCAGGGCTTTGATAGCAATCAGGAATTCAGTAATTTTCGTTCCCGATCCAATGTCGGGGTACAGATCATAGACGATAAAGAAGACACAGAGGAATGATGAAATTTTCCAAATTTTTCGAATGGGTTTACCTGCTGGTAGGGGTATTTTTTATTTTTGAAGCTTTCCGCGACTGGAATACAGAGGGCGGGAAGTCTTATCTGTTCCTTTTCCTTGCAGGGGTTGCCATTTTTATGTTCTTCTTTCGAAGGCACTTCAGGCATAAGTACGGCAACCGTAAAAAATGATCACGGAGATACTAATTATCATTGGTTCGCTGCTCCTTTCCGCTTTCTTTTCGGGAATGGAAATTGCCTATGTTTCCTCCAACAAGATCCATATAGAGATCGAGAAAAAGCAGAATGACCTGCTTGCAAAGATCCTTACCCGGCTTACCCGAAAACCTTCAAAGTTCATTGCGACCATGCTGGTGGGTAATAATATCGCCCTGGTGGTATATGGGTTCTTCATGGGGGATCTGCTGGTGGGCCTGCTGGATTTCGCGGAAACTGATGGGTTCCTGAGCCTGCTTACCCAGACCGCCATCTCCACCCTGGTGATCCTGATGACGGCGGAGTTCCTGCCTAAGGTCTTCTTCCAGATCTACGCGAATTCCCTGCTGAAGTTTTTTGCAGTTCCGGCCTATTTGTTCTACGTGCTTTTCAGCTTTATCTCCGATTTCGTTATCTGGATCTCCGATTTTGTTTTGAAACGCTTTTTCAAAACAGAAGGAGACGAGGTGCAGCTCGCATTTACGAAGGTGGAGCTCGGGAATTATATCACGGAACAAATGGGGAAAGTGGAGGATGATGAGGAAGTGGATACGGAGATCCAGATCTTTCAGAACGCCCTGGAGTTTTCCGAAGTAAAGTCCAGGGAGGTGATGATTCCCCGCACGGAGATCGTGGCTGTAGACCTTTCCGTAGAGCCTAAGGACCTTATAGAGATCTTTACCAAGACCGGATTGTCCAAGATCCTGGTGTACAATGAAACAATCGACGACATCATTGGATATGTGCATTCCTTCGAACTATTCAAGCTTCCCCCGACCATTAAATCCATCCTGCTGCCCGTGGTCTTCGTTCCGGAAACCATGCTGGTGAAGGATGTGCTGAATATCCTGATCAAGAAGCGGAAGAGCATTTCCGTGGTTATCGACGAATATGGGGGTACCAGCGGGATGATGACGGTGGAGGATATCGTGGAAGAGCTTTTTGGGGAGATAGAGGATGAACACGATTCAGTCATTCTGGTGGAGGAGGAGCTGGGGGAGGACCATTACCTGTTTTCGGCGCGACTGGAGGTGGATTATCTCAATGAAGAATATCGGCTGGATATCCCTGAAGGGGAAAATTACGAGACCCTGGGCGGGTATATCGTGAACCACACAGAGGAGATCCCGCAGCAGGGGGGGATGGTGGATATTGATGATTTCCGGTTTTATATCAAGGAGGTGTCCAATACCAAGATTGAACTGGTGGAGGTGAAGCTGAAGGATAGGGAGTAAGGCTGCCACGAATACACGAATATTTTTTAAGATGAATGCCTGCTAACCCTATAATTACAAGGGTAGCCGGGACGCGCGGTCCGAAGAGACGCAATGTATTGCGTCTCTACATTATAATCATACCCACTCATTTAAAATTTTCCTTATATTTTGCTTATTTTAAGTTTTATAATCTCTTTAAAAAGGTTATTTTCGCCCACTAGATTTTTTGAAAAACATTATTACAAATGGCAGTATTAAATAAAATAAGGCAACGTTCAGTTTTCCTGATCATCATTATTGCATTGGCTCTCTTCTCTTTCGTGTTGGCCGATGTGATCAGAAACGGAGGTATGGTTTCACAGAAATCACAGAATACCATTGCCAGCATCAATGGGGAAGACATTGACAGAGAGCAGTTTGCAAGACAGGTTGAGGCCTACCAGAGAAATCTTGGACCTAATGCCTCTACTTCCCAGGCCTTGGATGCAGTATGGGAGAATAACGTTCGTCGGGTAGTACTTCAGGAACAGTTTGATGAGCTGGGAATCCGTGTGGAAGAGGCGCAGGTGAAGAAGATGCTTCGTGAGCAACTGGCCGGGAATCCGACTTTTTCCAACGAGGCTGGAATGTTCGATGAGAATCGTCTGAGGGAATATGTTTCTACTTTGAAATCCACATCTCCTGTAGCCTATCAGCAATGGGTGGATTTTGAAACTTCAGTAGCTGAATCTGCCAGGGAAAATATCTATTTCAACCTGATCAAGGCCGGGGTTACTGCTACCTTGCTTGAGGGAGAGCAGGTATATCGCCATTCGAACGACAATGTGGATATGAAATTTGTTCAGATCCCTTATTCCTCAGTTCCCGATTCAGAAGTGGAAGTTTCCAAAGGGGAAATAGAAGCTTATATCAAGGATCATCCAAAACAATTTGAGACTGAAGCTTCGAGAGACATACGTTTTGTGCATTTCCCAGAGTCTGCTTCTTTGGAAGACGAGACCGAGGTAAAAGACAATCTTTCTGCCCTTCTTGAGAACAGGGTGGAGTACAACGCCGTTACCCAGAGCAACGATACGCTTTCAGGTTTCGCCCAGACTGAAGATGTGGAATCTTTCGTCAATGAGAATTCTGACGTAAACTATACCGATCTTTTCCTTTTCAAAGATCAGCTGCCACAGGAGTATTCTGAAGAGCTGTTCAATCTTGAGGAAGGTGAGGTTTTCGGACCTTACAAAGAGGGCGGTGCTTGGAAACTATCCAAAGCAGTTGAAGTTGCCCAGATCCCTGATTCCATTAAATCACGACATATTCTTGTTACCTTCCAGGGAACTCCGGTTGCTACAGGAGTGACCAGAACAAAGGCTGAGGCTAAGGAGCTTGCGGATAGTATTGCTGGGGTTGTAAGATCGGATATCGAACAATTTGCACCATTAGCTTCTGAATTTTCTGCTGATGCTTCCAACAAGGAAAACGGAGGTGATCTTGGATGGGCTGCCCCAGGAACTTTTGTTCCCGCTTTTGAGGAATTCCTTTTACAGGAAGAGGAAGGAGCCATTGATGTGGTTGAAACGGAATTCGGATACCACGTGATCCAGATCGAAGAGCAGAGCGACAGGGAGAAAGCTGTAAAGCTGGCTACCATAGTAAGAGATATAGAGCCTTCCGAGAAATCCCTGAACAACCTGTTCGCCGAGGTGACCAAGTTTGAAATATCTGCCAGAGAGGGCGATTTTGAGGCTGTTGCTGAGGAAGCCGGAGAGGAAGTCCGTCCGGTTAAGGATATCAAGGAACTTGAGGAGAACATTCCCGGAATAGGGGCGCAACGCGCCATCGTACAATGGGCTTTTGAAGAAGACGTGGAAGCAGGAGATATCAAGCGTTTTGATGTAGCCGATGGTTATGTGGTGGCACAACTTACCGCCAAGAATGAAGAAGGGCTGAAAAGCGTTGAGTCTGCTTCAGCTACCGTGCTTCCTATCCTGAGAAAGGAAAAGAAGGCAGAGATCATTAAATCAAAAATTTCCGGAGAAACCCTATCAGCAATTGCTCAGGGCCAGAATGAAGAGGTTCAGACTGCAAATGCTGTCAACCTGAACAGTCCAACCCTTCCTGGAGCGGGTAGCGAACCTTTCGTGGTTGGTATTGCTTTCGGCCTTGAAGAAGGGGAAGTGAGTGAGCCGGTTGCAGGAGAGAACGGAGTTTACGTAGTGGAACTTGTTAAGAAGAACGAGGCCCGCGAGATGGAATCCTACAGGGCTTTCGCCGGAAGGGAAACCGCCAACAGAAGGATCAGCGTTCCTATGGAAGTGTATGAGGCTTTGAAAAACTCTGCGGAGATTGAAGATAACAGAGCGAGGTTCTATTAACAGAAACCTATCGAAAATAAAAAGAGACGCGATTTTATCGCGTCTCTTTTTTTTTGTTTTAGTTTTTGAGGCAGTGGTTACGGGAATCTGGAGATTCCCGCCCGGTTGCGCTCCGATCTGGAGATCGGGCGCAGCTTGCTGGCCAGCTGGTCCAAATCTCCAGATTTGGACCCACCGGGTGGCGATCTCCAGATCGCC
>CAMPJY010000025.1 GCA_946887025.1 uncultured Salinimicrobium sp. | reverse complement strand
ATCCCAGTAACACCTTGCTCCGTAGGGGCGACACCTGCAACAGCCACTTTTTTATTCCTTCTTCAGGCTCTTGGAAAACAGCCAGTCCAGGAAATCTGACTCCGCAAAAGCAGGGTCCCAGCTGTTGTGATTGGCATTGCCATAGATAGTAAGATTGGCTATTCCACCGGCCTTATTGATCGCCTGCGCCATTTCAATGGAAAGTTCCGAGGGTACAATATCATCCTTGGCACCATGAAAGATCCACAGCTCTGTATTATCCGCATAAGAAGCAGCCGTTGCAGGATCTCCCCCTCCACAAATCGGGATGGCAGCCGCAAAAGTATTCGGTCTGCGGGCCAGAAGTTCAAAGGTACCCATTCCCCCCATGGAAAGGCCTCCTACATAGACCTGGTCCTTTTTAACGTTACCGGATTCCAGCACCTGGTCCAATAGCGCCATTGTCAAAGAAAGAGCTTTGGTAGGCTCTTTGGCAGCACTGAAATGGAAGTTGCGCTTCCCGTCTTCAGAATAACTGCTTTCAATATTAGCCCAATAATCCTCCTTGGGGCACTGCGGAAATAAAACAATGGCAGGATATTCCGTATTATTTAAGAAAAGCTCACTCCCATGGGTAAGCTGCGCCTGATTGTCGCTGCCCCTTTCCCCTGCCCCATGCAGGAAAAGCACCAGTGGGTATTCTTTATCCTCTGAAAATCCTTCCGGATACAGGATTCTGTAATTAAGGGTATCCCCTTCCTGAATGAATTGTTCAGCAAGGAATTCCCGCTCCTGTGCCAGCAGCAGATCTGTCATCAGAAACAGCATTAGTAGGATGAATGGTTTTTTCATTTTTAAATTATTTTTCCCCTAAGATAGCAGGATTCCTTTGTACAATCCAAAAGAGCCCTACAATTAAGTCAGCTTCTGTTAACAATTTCCATTATATTCGTATAATTCTATTAAACCAAGCCTTATGAAAAATATTTATTTCATTGTTTTTGCCTTTGTTCTCTTTACACTGGATTCATCTGCACAGAAAATCGAAAAGGATGAAAAATTACAAAGGGCACTGGAAGAATTGACAAAAGATTTTAAAGGCGTTGCAGGAGTTTATGTTTATAATTTAGCTACAGGCAGGGAAGCGGGGATCAACGAGGACACGATCTTCCCAACCGCAAGTATTGTGAAAGTTCCTATTCTCACCAGTGTTTTCAAAAAAATTGAAGAAGGGGAGTATAAATTGCATGAACCTATGGTATACGACACGGTAAGAAAGTACGGAGGTTCGGGCCTGATGCAATTCTATGAAGACAGCACAAAAACAGACCTAAGGACCTTAGCTGCCCTGATGATCACCTATAGCGATAATACCACCTCCTTATGGTTACAGGAATTAGCCGGTGGCGGGGCTGAAATAAATAAATTCATGGAGGAACTGGGACTGGAGCATACTCGTGTGAATTCGCGTACCGAAGGCAGGGAAGATATCTGGAAAATTTACGGCTGGGGACAGACCACTCCCAAGGAAATGGCTAGCCTGCTGGTGAAGATCAGGAACAGGGAGGTCGTGAGTCCCAGGGCCAGTGATGAAATGTACCGGATGCTGACCAACAGCTACTATACGGATTACTCACTTTCCCAAATCCCGCCTTACATTCAGACGGCTGCCAAACAGGGTATGGTTAACGCTTCCAGATCGGAACTGGTGATGGTTAATGCCCCCAGTGGGGACTATGTCTTCTACTTCGCCACTAAAAATAATGAGGATGAATCCTGGGAGTACAACAACGAAGCCTGGGAACTGAGCAGGGAAATTTCAGACTTCCTATGGAATTATTTTGAACCTGCCTCCACCTGGGAACCCGCTGAAGGGGCAGAAGAGCTGGTACAGGGGCTGCCATATTAATCAAAGGTCATTAATTTTCGAGTCTTATCAGCTTTCCGTTAATCCTAAGGCTTTATTAATCCCACTCCCTGAGTGTGTTTTTTTAAGTAACTTACCTATTGCCACTTTGGATTTGTGAGTTATTGGCAGATAAACCCCTGTCCTGATTTCAGAAAAGTCTATTGGCGACATTAAAGAAGCTGGCTTGACCAAAGGCAAGAAACAATACAGGATTTTCTACAAACTGGAGGAGCATCTCGAGATCCCGATGTTTATTCTTGCCATTGTCTGGTTCTATTTCTTTCTTGTCGAAGTGTTCCATGGACTTAATTCTACCCAGGAGGACCTCATCTTCGTCATCTGGATCCTTTTTATCGCGGAATTCCTGATAAAACTGATCCTGGCACCAAGAAAGCTCAGATTTATTAGAAGCAACTGGATAACGATCATTGCACTCATTATTCCGGCGCTCAGGGTTTTTAGGATTTTCTATGCTATCCGTATCCTCAGATCAGTCAGAGTGATAACTTCAACCAACGTAATCAGGGCCCTGACTTCCAGCAGAAGGTTTTTTTCCGCCCTCAAAGAGGCGCAGGGACCGCAGCCAACTCCCGAAATGAATGTGGGAATACTGATCGCCGTTGGACAGATGGATCAGAAAGAGGCCCTGCTTAGGTTAGCCGATCAGCTTATTCAGGATGTGAAAGGCGAATTGGAAACCAGCACAGAAATAACCTGGAATTTTGATGTGACTGATGCGATTGAACTCGAAACCGACCAGGCCAGACCTCCTGCGGATTTCCTTGACAGCGCCAGCCTTAGGATGGCAGAGGGCCCGTATGACATGGTAAGTGTTATTACTGATGTAGGCCTGATGTCGAGAAAAAATCGCGTGGAGGCAGGCCTTAGTTCTGCAGTGTCCCGGATAAACGTGCTTTCGATAAGGAAACTCATTACCACAGGCCGAAAAGAGGCCACTCTTTCCATTGGGGACGAGAAGGTGAGGTACAACACTGCGCTCCTATTTCTGCACCTCACAGGCCATCTCCTGGGGCTTCATCACAGCTCTCCCACTAATAGCAGGATCATGGGGACAAGTGAATTCAACAAGGAGATACGTGAGATTCCCTCTTTCACTTCGAAGGAGCGGAGTGTACTTAAAAAGCGGGCAACAAGAATTCCGGACAGGGAATTGAGGAATGGAAATGCTCTTGAAACGTTTATCTTCCATATTTTGATGACCTTCAGGCATCCAGGAACATTTTTTTCTCCTCTTCTGAGCAATTTCGCGCTCTTCCTCCCCTTATCCCTTCCTTCGCTGGCAACCGCAGCTGTAGCCCCTTCCCTGCTGCTTATTTTTACCGCTGAAACCTGGGATGTCGGTCTGGGGTTGACTAACGGGACCGCTGCATTTTTCGCGATAGCCAGTATCATGTTTGCGAGTTTTTACCTGGTTCGGGTCCAGGCATTGTTCCTCCCTCGAAAAGAAAAAAGAGTACTTACTGAACATCTCGCCGTAGCCAACTCCGTCATTTATTTCAGCATCTTTCTTGCCTGTATGGGCCTGTTCCTCATGGTGGCGGGATTAATAATGGTCATAGAAATTTACATTTTCCCACCTGACTTAATACAAACCTGGCCTACGCTCAACAAACCGGAGATCCTGCTGACTGACAAAATAAGACTCGCTGTCTTTATCAGTACTATTGGCGTCACTACGGGCGCCCTGGCTGGCGGATTGGAAAGCAGGACCGTGATTCAGCATCTCGCCTTATTCAGGAGCAGAGTATAGTTAAGCTGTTAAAGTAGAGCGGTTCCGGGGAATATTAAATGGATTAAAATTTATTTGAAAAACGCTTGGAGAACAGCTTTTTCTCAACGTATCTTTGCGCCCAATATCACGAATCTCTGAAAGAGATGGCAACCTGCAGCAACAAGCAAGGTGCCAAAACGATAAGCCGCTTCAGCGGAAAAAATGTTGTAGATTTTCTCCTCATTTCTTAGCGTTTTCCGTGGTAATAAATAAACCTTTTTATTGCCCCTTATATGAATATTACACAACAAGCCCCCAGTCTGAAGGCCCTCCTTCCTTTTCTGGTTTTCATTCTTTTATTTTTAGGTATAGGTATTTCTCTCGATGATTTTTATGCCTTCCCCTCCCCCCTCGCAGTAATTGCAGGTATAGCCACGGCAATCCTTCTTTTTGAAGGAAGTACGAACGCCAAGATAAACACCCTTCTCGAAGGTTGTGGTGATTCCAAGATCCTGACCATGTGCCTTATTTACCTGCTTGCGGGAGCATTTGCCAGCGTTGCAGCTGCCATGGGCGCTGTAGAGTCAGTTGTTAACCTGGGACTTGCTTTTATTTCTCCGGAAATGCTCCCTGTGGGAATTTTTCTCCTTGCAGCCTTCCTCTCCACTGCAACCGGTACCTCTGTAGGTTCCATCGTGGCTTTAGGCCCCATTGTAGTTGGACTGGCGGACCAGAGCGGAGTATCCCTGGTCCTCCTTAGCGCCACCTTATTGGGAGGCTCCATGTTTGGGGATAACCTCTCCTTTATCTCCGATACCACTATTGCGGCTACACAATCCCTGGGGGTGAAAATGAAGGATAAGTTCAGGGTGAATTTCTTTATCGCCCTCCCGGCGGCTTTGATCACTCTTGTCATTCTGTTTTTTCTAGGGCAGGATGCCGGGACCACCGGCCAATTGGCCCAGACGGGGGATTATTCTTTTTTCAAGATCATTCCTTACCTTCTCGTGATCCTGCTGGCAATAATAGGGGTTAATGTCTTCGTCGTCCTTTTCCTTGGAACCCTTGTAGCCGGAGCCATGGGAATCCTCAATCAGGATTTTGAAGTGCTGGTTTTTACTCAAAAAGTATATGAGGGGTTCCTCGGCATGTCGGATATCTTTCTGCTGTCATTACTTACAGGAGGACTGGCTGCGCTTGTCGCCAATGCGGGGGGAATAGATTATCTTTTGAAACAGGTCAATAAGAAAATAAAAAGTAAGCGTTCGGCCCAGTTGGGAATTGCCTCCCTGGTCAGCTTTACTAATATGGCAATTGCCAACAATACGGTTTCCATTATTATCACAGGACCTTTGGCAAAAGAGATCTCAGAAGATTATAAACTGGATAAGCGCAATTCCGCCGCCTTACTCGATATCTTTTCCTGTGTCTTTCAGGGGTTGCTTCCTTACGGGGCACAGGTCCTGTTACTGCTTAGTTTCGCAGAAGGAAGGTTTGATTTTATTGAACTTATCTCCAATACCTGGTACCTGCTGATCTTACCCATTGTAGCCATCATTACTATTCTCTGGACTCCCTGGGGGAAAAGCTTTATATCTGAAAAGGAATAACCTGTCATCCCGAAAATTAAAAAATCCCCTTCAACAGGGGATTTTTTATTATTTATGATCTTTTTGTTCTTATTGCCCCATGGCAGCTGCAACAGCTGCGGAAAGCCTCTTATAAGTACCATTTTCCAGACGCTCCCGGATCGCTGAGAAGGCTTTAAGGGTCTCTTCAACATCTTCCAAAGTATGCGTTGCAGTTGGGATTAAACGCAGAAGGATCAGGCCTTTTGGAATAACGGGATAAACTACAATGGAACAGAAGATCCCGTGGTTCTCCCTCAGGTCCTTAACCAATGCCATTGCTTCCGGGATACTTCCTTTAAGGTAAACAGGGGTGACACAGCTTTGAGTGGTTCCTATATCAAATCCGTGATCCCTTAGCCCATTCTGCAAGGCATTCACGTTCTCCCAAAGCTTCTCTTTCAGCTCGGGCATGGTTCTAAGCATATCAAGACGTTTCAAGGCTCCCACTACCAGCTGCATCTGCAGGGATTTGGCAAACATCTGGGAACGCAGGTTGTATTTCAGGTAATCGATGATCTCCTTGTCCGCAGCGATAAATGCTCCTGTACTGGCCAAAGATTTTGCAAAAGTTGCGAAATACACATCTATCTCGTCCTGTACGCCCTGTTCTTCTCCTGCTCCTGCACCGGTAGCTCCAAGAGTACCGAAACCATGGGCGTCATCCACAAGGAATCTGAAGTTATAACGCTGTTTCAGCGCAACAATTTCCTTAAGTCTTCCCTGCTCCCCTCTCATTCCGAAAACTCCTTCAGAAATAAGGAGAATGCCTCCTCCGGTCTGCTCTACTATCTTTTCAGCACGCTGCAGGTTCTTTTCAATACTCTCCAGGTCATTGTGCTTATAGGTAAAACGCTGTCCTAAATGCAGTCTCACCCCATCAATAATACAGGCGTGGGCGTCCACATCATAGACTATGACATCTTTTTTGGAAACCAGTGCGTCTATGGTGGAGACCATTCCCTGGTATCCGAAATTCAACAGATAAGCAGCTTCTTTATTTACAAAGGAAGCCAGTTCATCCTGAAGCTTTTCGTGCAGATCCGTATGTCCGCTCATCATTCTCGCACCCATTGGATATGCCGATCCGTATTGGGCAGCTGCCTCAGCATCCACTTGCCGCACCTCCGGGTGATTGGCTAATCCCAGGTAATCGTTGATACTCCAGGTAATGACATCTTTACCTCTGAATTTCATTCGATTTGAAATGGTTCCTTCAAGTTTAGGGAACACAAAATACCCTTCTGCTTGCTCCGCCCATTTCCCCAAGGGACCTTTGTCCCTGTATATTTTGTCAAATAAATCTGCCATTTTATATCTTTTTTAACTAAAGGCAAAAATAAGAAATTTATGGCAACTGCATAATTTTTATAGGCTGAAAGTATCTAGTACTTACGGCCTTTGGAGAAATTAAATCTTCCTTTCAACAATAATTAACAGAATAAGATTCAGTAATTTTACCCCCTGACCAAAAAGAAAAATATCTTTACCAGATGTTGTTAATTAGTACGGAGGAAAAATTAAAAGAAAGGATCAAGGAGCTGACGTGCCTGTACGAAATCTCTACCCTGGTGGGGAATCCTGACCTCGAACTTGAAAACGTGCTTTCACAGATCTGCCTCAGTTTAAGAAAAGCCTGGAGGTTTGCCGAGGAAGCTGCTGTGGAACTCGTTCTGGAAGATATGGATATCGCAGCTGCTGATATTCCCGAGCCTTCTGTTTACCAGGAAAGTGAAATAAATGTATTCGGTAATAAAGTGGGGAGCCTGAAGGTCCACTACCCTTCTCCCCGATTCAATCACCGCCACTTCATGGATGAAGAGGCAAGGCTGTTGGAAAAGGCTGCTCACGAGATCGGACTACTTGTTGAGAAAAAAAGAAACAAAGAAAAAGAGGAACTTCTTCAAAGAAGTATCGAAAGAAACGACCGTCTTACCATTCTGGGGGAAATAACCGCAGGGATCGCCCATGAACTCAATACCCCGCTGGGAAATATCCTTGGATTTGCAGAACTTATTGCTGAAAAAACCCGGGTGGAGCAGATAAAAGAGGATTCTAAGAAGATTATAGATGCAGCGATATTTTCAAGGGAAGTCGTAAAAAAACTGATGTTCTTCGCCTGCGAAATGCCGCAGCAGATGGAAAGCAAACTCTTCCCACCTATTATTTCCGAAGCATTGAAGTTGTTGGGCCCATCCTTTAAAAAAGCCGAGATCGATTATGTACTCACAGGGGAAGATGAGGATATAAAATTCCAGTTTGATTCCATTCAGCTTACCCAGGTGCTGTTTAATATTCTGATCAATGCAATTTATGTCTCCCCGGCCCATAGTACCATTCAGATAAAAATGTACAAGAACGGGGAGAATGCTTATCTGGAGATCTCAGACGAAGGACCCGGTATCCCTGATGAGAATAAATCCAAAATATTCGAACCTTTTTTCTCCACCAAACCCCTGGGAGAAGGTTCAGGCCTGGGGCTGAGTGTAGTACATGGAATCATAAAAGGGCACAGAGGCGAAATAAAATGTTTTGACAATAAACCTAAAGGAACCGTCTTTCAGATCATCCTGCCATTAAAAACAAACTGATGAAAAAGGAGAACATCCTCATTGTCGACGACAATTTTGATATGCTCGAGGTACTGCAGCGGCAACTGGCCTCGATGAATTTCCATATTTATAAAGCTTCCTCGGTTCTTGAAGCCATTGAAATTTTAAAATCTTCAACGGTAGACCTGTTGATCACCGATCTGCAGATGCCCAAGATCAACGGCATGGAACTGGTAAAATACGCATCTGAACATTTTCCTGACCTGCCCAAACTAGTAATTACCGGTTTCCCATCAATAGCAGGAGCAGTGGACGCCGTGAAATCGGGCGCCATTGACTATCTGGTTAAACCTTTTACCAATGAGGAACTAAAAAAAGCGGTTGAGAAGTCCCTTCAGAACAGCAGGATAATTGGGCAGGTAAATCCCAGGGTCAGTATAAAAGATCTAAAAAGTACCTCCTATGCCGGGATTATCGGCCAGTCTGACGAAGTCCTTGAGGTAATAGATATTATCGAAAGAGTCAAAAACAACAGGGCGACAGTCCTGCTACAAGGGGAAAGCGGAACGGGAAAAGAACTTGTTGCCCGGGCCATACATTACAAAGGGGCATTTGCCAAGAATCCCTTTATAGCTGTCAATTGTGGCGCGATCCCTGAAAATCTATTGGAAGCTGAACTCTTCGGTTTTGTAAAAGGTTCCTTTACGGGAGCCGCTGAAACAAGGGACGGTTTCTTTCAGGCTGCCAATGGGGGAACCATATTTCTGGACGAAATAGGTAACGCCCCCCAAACTGTGCAGACCCGTCTCCTAAGGGTGCTACAGGAAAAGGAGGTTACAAAGATTGGGGCGCAGCAGTCTGAGAAAATCAATGTTCGGGTAATAGCAGCGACGAACAGCAACCTGCATCAAATGGTACGTACAGGAGCTTTTAGAGAAGATCTCTATTACCGTCTGAATGTCGTGAATATCCTTAATCCCCCCTTGAGAGACCGCAAGGAAGATATCCCTGCGATTGTAAATACATTTCTAAAGAAATACGGCACCGAATTCCAGAAAAATCAGATAAGCATAGCCGAGCCCGCCCTGCAGCTTCTTATGCGGCATTCCTGGCCCGGGAATATCAGGGAATTGGAAAATGTTATCCAGCGATCGGTGATTATGAGCGAAACCCTGATCGAGGTGGAGAACCTCCCCGATTATTTAAAAGCTCCCCTCCCTACCGAAGATGAAGAGATTTCAAGTGAAAGCCTGGAAGAAGTTGAGCGCAGACACATATTAAAGGTTTTGGCCACAGTAAATAATAATAAAACAAGAGCAGCAGAGATCCTGAAGATCGATCGGAAAACCCTGCGGCAGAAATTAAAATAAGTCAGCGGAGAGATTTTCCTCAGGCGGGGCGAAACTCCCCGCCCTCCTACCATTTAGAGGATCGACCACCCTCCCTTAATCCTCGGCATATCAGCATCCTACATAAATTCCATTTTCCCTAATTTCATTGGCACACAGTTTGCTTAAACAGCTGTCATCATAAAAGAACTTTTATTATTGGGTGCTTTGCGAAATGGTTTGCGACAACTGACGCTGAAAAATTAAAAGCTGTACCGAAAGTTGAAATAAAAGAGAACATTATCAATAAAAAAATGATAGCAACAGAAAAACAAAAAAAAGGGATGTACGAAAACGTACTCCACCAGTTTAATCACACCGCAGATCTTATCGGTCTTAACCCAAACATCAGGAAGATCCTTTCCATCACTAACAACGAGATCATAATCCACTTTCCGGTGAAAATGGATAACGGGGAAGTAGAGATCTTCACCGGATACCGTGTACAGCACAACAATGCCCTGGGCCCATACAAAGGTGGATTAAGATACCACCCTACAGTTGACGTGGATGCTGCAAAAGCCCTGGCTATGTGGATGACCTGGAAAACTTCCCTTGCCGGATTGCCTTACGGAGGAGCAAAAGGAGGAATCCAGATCGACCCTTCAAAATATTCAGTTACTGAACTTGAAAGGATCACCCGTAGGTTCACCTACGCTTTAGGTGAAAACATCGGACCAGAGCACGATATTCCAGCTCCCGATGTGAATACCAACGCCCAGACCATGGCTTGGATCTCCGACACTTACATGTCGACCAAAGCTCCTTCTGAACGTTCCAAAAACCAGCATGTGGTTACAGGAAAACCCGTAGGCTCAGGAGGTCTGGAAGGACGTGACAGAGCAACCGGGTTCGGAGTATACCTGACCATTAAACTTGCCGTGGAAAGTAAAGGGGAAACCTTAGGTGGAAAGAAATTCATCGTACAAGGTTTCGGAAACGTGGGATACTGGGCTGCCAGATTCCTTCAGGATGAAGGCGCACTCTTAGTTGGTGTTCAGGATGCTTTCGCCACACTTCACAACCCTAACGGGATAAATGTAGACGATCTTTTCAATCATACCCAGACAACCAAAGGAACTGTCGCCAATTTCGCAAACGCTTTGGAAATCGACAGCAATGAATTCTTTGGACTTGAATGTGACATCTGTATCCCTGCAGCTCTTGGAAACCAGATCACTGAGAAGAATGCTGCACAGATCAAAGCAAGTATAGTAGCTGAAGGTGCCAACGGACCCACTGACAGCGTTGGGGAGAGCATTCTTTTGGACAGAGGTATTCTTATCATCCCTGATATCATGTGTAATTCAGGAGGAGTTATCGGTAGTTATTTCGAATGGCTGCAGAACAGAAATGGAGAGCTGTGGCAGCTTGATGAAGTGATGGCCAAACTGGAGAAAAAACTTACTGAAGTATACAGAAAAGTAGAAGCAACTGCAAAAGACCGTCAGACTGACTGGAGAACTGCTGCTTATATTATAGCTATTTCCCGAATCGAAATGGCGTATGTACAAAGGGGTATTTTCCCATAATAACAATTTAGGACCCCCGGTAATTTTTAGAAGCATATCAGCTTCGAGAAGAAGTTCCCGGGGGTTTCTTTTTAAATAATTCAGATCATGAAGTACGGTTCCCTGATTTTGGAGACAAAAGAATTTCAATTACTTGAGAGTCTGCTTCGTTCCATCCAGTATGCTAAAGATGAATCCTACAAAGGTTCCATGATCAAGCTGGCAAAGGAACTGGAAACGGCACAGGTTGTTTCCGGGGAAGAATTCCCCGAAGATGTCATTCGTTTCAATTCCCTGGTTGAAATAGAAGGTTTCGACGGCACAATAAAGAAATACCAGTTGGTTAAACCTGAAGAAAGCAACGTGACCATTGGAAAGGTCTCCATTCTGGCGCCCTTAGGCTCAGCTTTGATCGGATATTCCACTGGAGACGAAATTACCTGGCATTTCCCAGGAGGAGAGAAAAAAATTAAGATCCTTAGCGTGGAAACACCTTTGAAAGAAAAAAACCCTGCACCTAAAAAAGTATAAACATGGCTACCTCAATCCCCTCCCATTTATCTGTTCACGAGATCAATCAGCACAAACTGAATGTGGAGTATAAACACTGGATCTCGAGACTGAGCTTTTTTGAAGAGGAACTCGACTTTTACGGTCGATTACTTACCTCCGACATTTTCAGAAATACCGAAAGTTCAACTGCTGTTTTAGTACTGATCCCTACCATGAAAGTAGCAAACAGGGAAATACTCGACAGTGTTCACAGGTACAGGAATAACCTTGAATCTTACCGCGAATGCGAGGATTTGGAATGCGATAATTTCTATCTGAATGATCACGAAAACTTCAGGGTTCTTCTGGAAAAGCATTCCGCAAAAATCAGGGAATTCAAGACCAAGGTCTTTAATACCGTTGATCCTAAATTGTAAATAGGAGGTTCAGGCTATCCAGGAAGATCTTTTAGGTCTGTAGATAAAAAAACCAGGTAATGTTCTTTACCTGGTTTTTTTATTGTCGAAAATCGTGTCGGATTTCTATCTGATAAATTCTATCCTGTGGGTGCTTTCAGTCTTGCTGTCAAAGAAGCCCTGTTCATTCATCCACTCATCGCTGAACACCTTGCTCATATATCGGGAACCATGGTCAGGAAAAATAATAACTACTTTGGAATTCTCGTCAAATTCGCCTTCTTCAGCCAATTGTTTTACTCCCTGAGTGGCAGCTCCGCTGGTATAGCCCACGAACAATCCTTCAGTTTTAGCTATGGTTCTCGCCATATGGGCACTTTCTTCGTCCGAGACTTTTACAAATTTGTCGATAACATCAAAATCCGTAGCAGTAGGAATAAGGTTTTTGCCTAGTCCTTCAATTCGATAAGGATAGATCTCCTCCGCATCAAATTCTCCCGTTTCGTGATATTTCTTAAGAACTGAACCATAGGCATCAACTCCAAGAATTCTGATGTTGGGATTTTTCTCTTTCAGAAACTTAGCCGTACCTGAAATAGTTCCTCCCGTTCCGGAGCAGGCAACAAGGTGAGTGATCTTTCCCTCCGTCTGGTTCCATATTTCGGGACCTGTGGTACGGTAATGAGCGTCAATATTCAGCTCATTAAAGTACTGATTGATATAAACTGAACCCTTGGTTTCTTCATGGATTCTTTTGGCAACCTGGTAATAGGACCTGGAATCATCGGCAGAGACATTGGCCGGGCATACATATACCTTGGCTCCCATGGCACGCAGCATATCGATCTTGTCCTTGGAGGACTTGGAGCTTACTGCCAGGATACATTCGTATCCTTTTATTATGCTCACCATTGCAATACTAAACCCAGTATTACCTGAGGTGGTCTCTATAATGGTGCTTCCTGGTTTTAAAATCCCTTTCTTCTCAGCCTCCTCAATAATATGCAGGGCAATCCGGTCTTTGGTAGAATGACCGGGATTGAAAGCTTCCACTTTCGCGAAATATTGTCCTTTGAAATCTTTTGTAATCCTGTCAAGGTGGATAAGGGGAGTATTACCGATTAACTGTAATACATTGTCGTAAACCTGTAAATCTTCTCTCATAAATTGAAGTTATTTACATCATTAGCTCTCAATTTTTCAATCAAAAGCTAATGGCAAAACTGAGACAAATTTAAACTAAAAAATTTAATTATTCAGTAATCCCTTCCAAATCGAGCAAAAAAGCATATTCTTCAGCTACTTCTTTTAAAGCTTCAAATCGTCCGGAAGCCCCACCATGACCCGCATCCATATTGGTGTGGAAGAGGATAATATTATCGTCAGTTTTCAGCTCCCTGAGTTTTGCCACCCATTTGGCAGGCTCCCAGTATTGCACCTGAGAATCGTGAAATCCGGTCGTAACCAAAAGGTTCGGGTATTCCTGAGGAATCACATTATCGTATGGAGAATAGGACTTCATGCAATAGTAGTATTCCTTAATATTCGGATTTCCCCACTCATCATATTCCCCGGTGGTCAATGGAATAGTCTCGTCAAGCATGGTAGTTACCACATCCACAAAAGGAACCGAAGCAATGACACCTCTGTAAAGATGCGGAGCCATGTTAATGATGGCGCCCATTAAAAGTCCTCCGGCGGATCCACCACTCGCATATAAATTTTCAGGGGAAGTATAATTGTGCTCGATAAGGTGAAGCGTACAATCGATAAAATCAGTGAAGGTGTTTTTCTTTTTCAGAAGTTTTCCGTCCTCGTACCATTTCCTGCCCAGATACTCCCCTCCCCTTACGTGGGCAATTACAAAAATGAATCCGCGGTCCAGAAGGCTCAGCCTTACTGTTGAAAAATAAGGATCAATGGTGGAGCCGTAACTTCCATATGCATATTGAAGCACCGGATTGCTGCCATCCATGCGTATGCCCTTCCTGTACACGATGGACATGGGAATTTTGGTCCCGTCCTCTGCTGTAGCCCAGATTCTGTCAGAAATGTAATTCTTCTTGTCAAAATCGCCCTGCACCTCCTGTTCCTTTTTGACAGTCTTCACCCTGGTGGTCATATTGAAATCCACCACAGAGGTTGGGGTTGTCATGGAATTATAGGTGAAGCGCAGCACATCGGTATCGAAATCAGGATTGGTCCCCGTATACGCGGTATAAGTCTCGTTGTCAAAAGGAATATAATAGGATTCAGAATTATCCCAGGTCATCACCTTCAGTTTATTCAACCCATTGCTGCGTTCGCTTATCACCACATGCTTTTCAAAAATATCTATATCCTCCAGCAGCACCTCTTCCCGATGCGGGATGACGTCCACCCAATTTTCCACCCCGGGCTGGTCCAAAGGGGTTTTCATTAGCTTGAAGTTAACCGCATCATCCTTGTTGGTCAGGATGTAAAGAAAATCCTTGTAATGGGTAGCAGAATATTCCACCCCCCTGATCCGCGACTGCACCAATTTGAATTCCCCATCAGGTTTGTCGGCATCCAGAAACCTGTATTCACTGGTAAGTGTGCTATTGGATCCTATTACGATATATTTTCTCGATTTGGATTTATAGACATAAGTATGGAAGGTCTCATCCTCCTCATGATACACCACTACATCATTTTCGATGGAAGAACCCAGAATATGCTTATAAATCTCATTTGAACGCAGAGTTTCGGGATCCTTACGGGTGTAGAAAAGGGTTTTGTTGTCATTCGCCCAGGTTGATCCCCCTGTGGTGGTCTCTATTTTCACGGGAAGCAGTTCCCCTGTCTCAAGATTTTTTATCTGAATAGTATAATTTCTCCTTCCCACGGTATCAATGGCAAAAGCCACTAATTTATTATCAGGACTCACATTCATCCCTCCAAGACTATAGAATTCGTGACCCTTGGCCATCTCGTTCACGTTGAACAGAATTTCCTCCGGAGCCTCAAGGGAGCCTTTCTTGCGGGAATAGATAGGATAATCGCCCCCTATTTCATATCTGGTGAGATACCAGTAGCCATTAAGTTTGTAAGGTACAGACTGGTCGTCCTCTTTAATTCGCCCCCTCATTTCCAGAAATAGTTTTCTCTGGAATTTCTTGGTATGCGCAGTCATTTTAGTGTTATACTCGTTCTCCTGCCTCAGGTAATCCAGGACTTCCGGATTCTCCCTCTCCTTCATCCAGAAATAATCATCAATCCGTACATCCCCGTGTTTTTCCAGGATCTTTGGTATTTTTTTGGCTTTGGGAGGCTCTATTTCTGTGGATATCAATTTCATAGAAGTCATTATTTTTTAAGGCAAAAACAAAGGTAAGATTTCTAAAAAGAAAAAAATGAAACTCTTAACTTTACTATAGGATATAAATTCAGGTGTTTCTATATAAATTTGCAGTTACCTTAAAACGGAAAGTATGTTTGGAGATATGATGGGTATGATGAATAAACTCAAGGAGACCCAGGAAAAAGTAGAGAAAACGAAAGAACGCCTCAAAACCGTGCTTCTGGATGAGCAGTCAAGCGATGGTCTTCTGAAGATCACCATTACGGCAGACCGCGAAATAAAGAACCTCAGCATAGCCGACGAACTGCTGGAGGATAAAGAACAACTGGAGGATTACCTGATCCTGACCCTGAACAAGGCCATCAAACGTGCCACGGAAGTAAATGAAGCAGAACTTGCCGCTGTAGCAAAAGAAGGCATGCCTGATATCCCTGGCCTGGATATGTTCAAATAATATTCTGCACCCGGCTTTCCCGAAATCTTGTGCCTGAAAGTCAGGCAGTCTCCAGGGCAAGCCTGGTCGAATTCTTCACGCCACTGATCACAAAAGTACTTTGTGTACTTCCTATATGCGGCAGTGCGGTAAGTTTATTGAGCATAAATTCGCGATAGGCTTCCATATCCCTGACCATAACCTTCAGCACATAGTCGTATTCCCCGCTCACGTGAAAACATTCCAGCACCTCTGACAACTGTGCTACCTGGGCTTCAAACTGGGTGACATTTGTTTTGGTATGCTGCACCAGTTTTATCTGGCAAAAGGACATAAAACTCTTCTCCACCTTTGGGGGATCCAGCAATGCCACATATTTTTTGATTACCCCTCCCCGCTCCAGTTTTCTTATCCGTTCATAAACAGCCGTAACGGAAAGATTGAGTTCATTGGAAAGCTGCTTGTTCGTTTTCTTTGAATCTTCCTGCAGAAGTCCCAGAAGCTTTAGATCTAAGAGGTCCAGTTTCATAATTGAAAAATGTTCGGTTCAGAATACATTAGAGCTCAAAGTTTAGAAAATAATTTTAGAGGAACCTGCATTCCCGGATTTATTTTCTGCTTTTGACTGTTTCTATTGATTTTCATACGGAATCTGACTTTATTTGAGGAACGATAAATCATAAAATAATGGATTTCAAGCCGGCAAACAATATTCAGGACCTGCAGTATTTTGGAGAATTTGGGGGAGTAAACCCCAGCATATCCGATTCCTCCACCTACACCTTCCTTTCCGCCAAAACCATGTTCGACACCTTCGAGGGCAACGCCGAAGGTTGTTACCTCTACTCCCGCCACTCTTCGCCTTCCAATCTTTACCTTGGGGAAGCACTTGCTGCCATGGAGGGCACGGAAACAGCCAACGTCGCCGCCAGCGGAATGGGCGCCATCACTCCGGTCCTGCTGCAGCTGTGCCAGGCAGGGGAACACATCGTTTCCAGCCGTACCATTTACGGAGGGACTTATGCCTTCCTGAAAAACTTTGCGCCGCGTCTAAACATCCGGACCAGTTTCGTGGATATCACTAAACTTGAAGCTGTGGAAGCAGCCATCTCCCCGGAAACCAAGGTATTGTATTGTGAAGCAGTTAGCAACCCCCTCCTGGAGGTGGCTGATATCGCAGGGCTGGCAAAAATCGCAAAAAAACACGGCCTGCAACTCGTGGTGGACAACACCTTTTCCCCGTTGGCTATCTCTCCCGCCAAACTGGGTGCAGATATTGTTATCCACAGTCTCACCAAATTCATCAACGGAAGCAGTGATACCGTAGGCGGGGTTACCTGTGCCAGCAGGGAATTCATCGATTCCCTGAAAAGCGTCAATGACGGCGCCAGTATGCTGCTGGGCCCCACCATGGACAGCCTTCGTGCCGCCTCCATCCTCAAGAACCTGCGAACCCTCCATATCAGGATAAAACAACATAGCAAAAATGCCCTCTACCTGGCACAGAAATTTGAAGCCGACGGCTTAAAAGTGGTATATCCGGGATTAAAGTCACATCCAAGCCACGAACTTTATACCAGTATGATGAATGAGGAATACGGATATGGCGGGATGCTCACCCTTGACGCCAAAACCGTAGAAAAGGCAAACGAGCTGATGGAACTGATGCAGCAGAAGAACCTTGGATACCTTGCCGTGAGTCTTGGCTTTTACAAAACCCTTTTCAGTGCCCCGGGCACCTCTACCTCCTCCGAAATTCCTCTGGAGGAACAAAAGGAAATGGGCCTCGGCGATGGCCTCATCCGCTTCTCCATTGGTCTTGACAATGATATCGAAAGAACCTACGAGATCATGAAAGACTGCATGAAACAGGTGGGAGTGCTTTAACTGCAATACAATAAACTTTTCCGGGGTCCGGAACTCTGGAAAAGTTCTTTTCATGATTCAAATCATTTCATTTTCTCCACAATTACCCCGACCTTTACACGTCTTATCCAGAATTGAAGAAAATGATTGAGATCAACAGGTATATCGACCACACCCTCCTCAGGGCCACCGCCACAGAAGAGGATATAACCCAGCTTTGTGAGGAAGCCAGGGAACACAATTTCATAAGTGTATGCGTAAACAGCGGTTTCGTAAAATTTGCCCATGAAAATCTTTCAGGAACGGATGTGAAAGTCTGCTCCGTGATCGGCTTTCCCCTGGGAGCCATGTCGCTTCCTGCAAAAGTCTTTGAAGCCGAACAGGCGATAAAAGACGGAGCCTCGGAAATCGATATGGTCATCAACATTGGTGCCCTCAAATCAAGGCAGCTGGACAAGGTAGAACAGGAAATACGCAGTATTAAGGAAGTAATTGGGGAAAACATCCTGAAAGTGATCATTGAGACCTGCTATCTTACTCCTGAAGAGATCAGTCTGGCAAGCCAGCTTGCCGTCAAGGCTAATGCTGACTTTGTCAAGACTTCCACGGGTTTTGGAAGCTCTGGAGCCGATAAGGATGCAATAGAGCTTATGAAAAATGCAGTGGCTGGAAAGGCGAAGCTCAAGGCTTCCGGAGGAATCAAGAATCTGGATACTGCACTTTTCTACATCGAACTGGGGGTGGAAAGGATTGGCACTTCCTCGGGAGTATCCATAGTAAAAGAGATGAAATTATGAGCATCCACCTGGAAGCCCAAAAAGGGGAGATCGCTGAGACAGTCCTGCTTCCCGGTGATCCGTTAAGAGCCCAGTGGATAGCGGAAACTTACCTCCAGGACCTCCACTGCTACAACCGCGTCAGGAACATGTTCGGGTTCACGGGCACCTATAAAGGGAAAAGGATTTCAATACAGGGCACGGGAATGGGAGTGCCTTCAATCTCCATTTATGCCCATGAACTGATAACCGAATACAACGTAAAGAACCTGATACGAGTGGGTAGCGCCGGGTCCTATCAAAAATATATTAAACTCCGTGATATTGTGGTTGCCATGGCGGCTTCCTCTACTTCGGGGATCAACCAGGCCCGGTTCCAGGGAGCTGACTTCGCCCCCACTGCCGATTTCGGGCTCTTCATGAGAGCTGTGGAAACCGCCAGGGCAAAAGGCATCGAACTGAAAGCGGGCAATGTGCTCACCAGCGATGAATTCTATGCCGATGAATTCGAATCCTACCAGAAATGGTCCAATTTCGGGGTCTTATGTGTAGAAATGGAAACCTCAGGCCTCTATACCCTGGCGGCAAAGCATAAGGTTAATGCCCTTTCCCTGCTAACCATTTCAGATTCCCTGGTGACTGGAGAAAAGACCACCGCCGAGGAAAGGCAAACCACCTTCAGTGAAATGGTGGAGATCGCACTGGAGCTCTGATCTGGCACCTCATTAATTCCATTGATCCGGAAATTAATGCTATAGTAATTTCTGGTACTACCGCTTTGATTTGCCGGTAATCTTCCTCCGACCTCCAAGGGACCAGCTCCGTATATAACAGGCCCTAAACAGGCTACTAACAGGCTACTAACAGGCTTATTACAGGCCAGAAAGCGGGTGAATAGCCTGTATACCGTTCGTTTTCCGCCTGTTACATTGGGAGCTGGTCCGGCCGAAAATCAGGACTGGAAGCTCGAACAAGAAGGGGATTAATATTCTAATTTCTCCTCCCCTTTTTACTTTTCCGCAGGATTTGTTCAATTCTTAGCTGGATTTTCATTCCTTAGCGAAAAATCGTAACATTACAGCCGAAAAAACAAATCCCCCACGAATGGAAGACGAGCAGTTCATCAAGGACCAGGAAAAAATAATTGAAAATCGCGAACTGAATATCTGGGAAGCCCTTATTCCCGTTTTTGCCCTTGTTGGCATGTTAGCCTATAACGTTTTTGTTTTCGGGGATGCCTCCCTTGATGGGTCGAATCAGTTTATCCTTCTGTTGGGCGGTGCTGTAGCTGCAATCGTCGGGCTATTTAACAAGACCAAATTCGATAGCATGATCGAGGAGGTTGCTACCAACATTAAATCCACCACCGGTGCACTGTTAATATTACTCATGGTGGGTTCCCTGGCGGGGACCTGGCTCATCAGTGGAATTATCCCTACCATGATCTATTACGGGCTGCAGATCCTGAATCCGACCATCTTTCTGGTAGCCACTTTGATCATCTGTTCTGTCATTTCGGTTGCAACCGGGAGCAGCTGGACCACCTCTGCCACTGTGGGTATAGCTTTGATAGGAATTGCGGAAGCCCTGGGGATTTCAGTGGGAATGACAGCAGGCGCGATCATTTCAGGTGCCTATTTTGGAGATAAACTCTCTCCTCTAAGTGATACCACCAATCTGGCCCCTGCCATGGCGGGAACTGATCTGTTTACGCACATCCGTTATATGACCTATACCACCGTGCCCAGTATGGTCATTTCCGCAATCTTTTTTATCATCCTTGGTTTTACTATCGAGCCATCAGGAAATGCTGACACCAGTACAATTTTAACAGCCATTGAGGCTTCCTTTAATATCAGTCCCTGGTTATTCCTGGTCCCGGTACTGGTCATTTTTCTGATCGTAAAGAAAACCTCCCCATTAATCGCCCTACTTATAGGAACGCTTCTGGGAGCAGTCGCAGCCCTTTTCTTTCAACCCGAAGTAGTGACGGCTGTATCGGGCGCCGAGAGCCTTACTTTTGAAAGTGCCTATAAAGGAATTATGAATGCCATCACCATCGATACTACCATCAATACTGAGAATGAACAGCTGAACGATCTTTTCTCATCAGGAGGAATGTCGGGCATGCTGGGAACTATCTGGCTGATCATCTGCGCCATGGTCTTCGGAGGGATCATGGATGCTATAGGCGCCCTTTCAACGATCAGCAGAGCCCTGCTCAACCTCTTTCATACCACCTTCGGGCTTTTCGCCAGTACGGTGATCAGCTGCCTTACTTTGAATGCCACGGCATCAGATCAGTACCTGGCTATTGTGGTACCCGGAAAAATGTTTGCCAAGGCCTATAAGGACAAAGGCCTGGCCCCGGAAAACCTTAGCCGAACCCTGGAAGATTCGGGAACTGTAACCTCTGCCCTGATTCCCTGGAATACCTGTGGAGCTTACCATAGCGGAGTACTGGGGGTACCGGTGGCGTCCTATTTCATCTATGCCATTTTCAATTATATAAGCCCCTTCATGACCTTGCTCTTCGCTGCCCTCAATATCAAGATCAGGGAACTTGCGAGCCCTGCGCCAGTGCAGGCATAATTACTTAAGGATGAAAAAACGGACTTTTGAAGCTCCGTTTTTTTATTTTCAGTAAGATAAGAATATTTTATCCTGATTCCCCGTTAGCATAAAGGAAACCTATGCGGGAATAGATAATTAAAATTTGTCGTTCAATTAAAACTGAAGTTAAGCCTTATCTTTGTATGTGAAAATAAGTAACAATCATAAAACATAAAATTATGGCATTAGTAGGAAGAAAATTCCCGAATTTGGAAGTAAACGCAATGAATGACATGGGCGACACTTTTAAGTTGAACGTCTTTGAAGAGGCAAAAAACAACGGGAAAAAAGTATTGCTTTTCTGGTACCCAAAGGATTTCACCTTTGTATGCCCAACCGAACTTCACGCTTTCCAGGAAGCTTTAGGAGAGTTTGAAAAGAGAAATGTAAAAGTTATCGGAGCCTCTTGTGATACTCCTGAAGTACACTTTGCCTGGTTGAACACTGCCAAAGACGACGGAGGAATTGAAGGGGTGACTTATCCAATTCTTGCAGATTCAAACAGAAATCTTGCAAACCAGCTTGGAAT
>CAMPJY010000024.1 GCA_946887025.1 uncultured Salinimicrobium sp. | reverse complement strand
AAACAAAATATAATTTCCAACTATCAAACCTCTGACATTGTTCTTTCTAGTTTCTATACCTATTTCAGGTTTTTGCGCAACAATTTCCAGGTTCCTGCTAAATTCCAAAAAGAGTTTCCTGGGGTAAGTTTCGCTGTTATTTCGCATTAAAAAATATTTTGAAAATTCTTTGTAATTGGACTTCTGCATTTCGAGACCAGACTATTTCCCTTTTAGCCACGATTCGACCTTATTTTCCATTTCTTCCTGGGTTAGAAAGTTTCCTTTTTTCACATCTTCACTGGCCTTCTGAAGCTCCTCCTCCTGTTCTTCAGTGAGATTAATAAACACTTCATTCCTATTATAATCAAGAACAGTTTTAAGTGCCATGAGAATTTCCGGATCTTCAATTTCCGTGATCCTGTCCAGCAATTCTTTTTTTAAATCGATCGTTTTCATAGTTCTCCAATTTTCGGCATACATAAATATACTGAATATTCGGAATATCACTCCCTCTTAAAAATCATGAATGTGGGCTCCATTTCGGGAATAGAGACGTAGAGGTTCTCTATCTGAAAGGTGTTCGTGTCAATCTGTTTAAAGAACAGTTCCGAACTTCCGTCCTCCTCGCTCTGCCCCTCAGGCCAGATAAAAATGCTGTCTTCCTCGATCCGATAGGTGTATACTTCTGTAAGCCCATCGGAATCAGTACGGGTAAGCCGGTTTCCTGATTGAAAATATAGCTGCGTCCTATCCGGTACAGGAGATTCCTCGATCCAGTTCCCCAGCAGGGAAAGCTCGTCGTCCACATCTTTTGAGCAGCTGCTAATTCCTGTAACAATAAATAACAGCAATAGAGCAGGCCGGTTCATCCATTTCGGTGCTTTCATTTGGGTAGGGTTTTGTTCTCCTTCAAAAATATGAAAAAAGTCGCTCCTCCCCTTCTCATCCTGCCAAAAGATCGCTCCCCGATGGCAGCTTCAATTTTATAAACGCCCGTATCGGTGGCACAAATAATTTCCTTAGTTTTGCACAACCCATCAAACAAGCACAATGCACTACAAAAGGATCTTATTAAAATTATCAGGAGAAGCCCTAATGGGAAACCGTCAGTACGGCATAGATCCTGAACGCCTGGCGGAATACGCAAAGGAAATAAAAGCGGTAACCGATAAAGGAGTGGAAGTAGCCATCGTCATTGGCGGGGGAAATATTTTCAGAGGGGTATCCGGAGCCAGCAAAGGTATGGACCGGGTAACAGGCGACCACATGGGAATGCTGGCAACCGTAATCAACGGGCTGGCCCTTCAAAGCGCCCTGGAAGATGCTGATATCCCGACCAGACTCCAGTCAGCCGTTAAGATTAACGAAGTAGCTGAACCCTTTATCCGCAGAAAAGCCATCCGCCATCTTGAAAAAGGCCGAGTGGTTATCTTTGGAGGGGGAACAGGAAATCCATATTTCACAACGGATTCAGCAGCTGTACTTCGCGCAATCGAGATCAGTGCCGATGTCATCCTGAAAGGGACCCGCGTGGATGGAATATATACCGCCGATCCCGAAAAGGACAAGATGGCTACCAAATTTGACTTCATCAGTTTTGAAGACGTAATCACCAAAGGCCTGAAAGTCATGGATACCACCGCCTTCACCCTAAGCCAGGAAAACAAGTTGCCTATTATAGTTTTTGATATGAACAAACCCGGGAACCTGCTGAAAGTAGTAACGGGCGAAAATATAGGAACCAAAGTGAATCTGTAACTTTGGTGCAGATTTTGAGAGCAGTTTAAAAATTAAGTTGAAATAAAATGGACGAAGAAATAGATTTTATTATTGACAGCACCAAAGAAAACATGGAGGGTGCCATTGCCCATCTTGAAAAACAATTAGCCAACATCCGTGCGGGAAAAGCAAGTCCTGCCATGTTAGGCAGCGTAAGGGTCGATTACTACGGCAGTTCTACTCCCCTGAACCAGGTGGCGAACGTAAACACCCCCGACGCCAGGACCATTACCATCCAGCCTTTCGAGAAGGGGCAACTTCAGAATATTGAAAAGGGAATTATGTTTGCAAATCTGGGCTTCAACCCGATGAACAATGGTGATGTTATTATCATCAGCGTCCCTCCTCTTACTGAAGAACGCCGCCGGGAACTGTCCAAGCAGGCCAAGGCCGAAGCCGAGGAAGCGAAGATCGGGGTGAGAAACGACCGTAAAAACGCGAATCAGGATATCAAAAAACTTGATGTCTCCGATGATATGAAGAAAATAGCGGAGGAGGAAATCCAGAAGCTTACCGACAGCTTCATCGCTAAAGTCGATTCTATCTTTTCCAAAAAGGAAAAAGAGATCATGACTGTATGATCGCACTTCCATAGATATTCAAAGCGGCCCCTTCGGCCGCTTTTTTATTTTCTAAACCTAACAGGTCTTAAAGACCTGTTAGGCTTTTCGTTTTATAATTGCTCCCTCCTCCAGCCTTAAAAACCTTCCCCAATTCGTACCTTTGCAGCCAGAAAAAATACCACATGTCCAAGTTTTTAAGTTTTGGGTTCTGGAACACCGTAGCCCGTCTGATTCTGCGCAACCGGGTGCTGATCCTTCTGATAATTACAGGCATCACCATCTTCCTCGCCTCCCAATGGCAGCACATGAAGTTCTCCCATACCGAGGCCAATCTTTTGCCCGATGACCATGAAGTAAATCAGCAGTACCAGGAATTCGTCGAGCGGTTCGGGGAGGAGGGTAATGTAATAGTTATGGCAGTATCAGATTCCAGTCTCTTTACCCCTTCTAAATTTGCTGCCTGGAATGAGTTGGCTGATAAATTAAATGAATATCCCGAGGTGGAAACAGTCATCTCCATAGGGGACCTCAAAAAACTTCAGAAACAACAGGACGCCCAAAGATTTGAGATGGTGCCCCTGGTCAGGGAACAAGATCCTGACAGTATGGAGATCCGGGAATACAAAAAAGAGCTCTTCAACCGCCTCCCCTTCTACGAAGGCCTGGTGTATAGCAACAAGAATAAAACCATACAGACAGCTGTTTACCTGGACAAGGAAATCGTAAACAGCATTGCCCGGAAGGATTTTGTGCTGGAGGACCTGATTCCTCTGGTGGAGGCTTTCGAAGAGGAAAATAATCTGAATGTCCATGTTTCGGGAATGCCTTACATCCGAACCCTGAATTCCCAGAATATAATTGATGAAATCGGGCTATTTATTGGCGCCGCCTTATTGATCACCTCTTTTATCTTCTTCCTTTTCTTCCGTTCCTTCCGCGCCACCCTTATTTCAATGCTTACGGTGGTTGTAGGGGTTATGTGGACCTTCGGGATCATAGGGCTGCTGCACTACGAGATCACTGTTCTCACGGCTGTTATACCTCCCCTGATCATTGTCATTGGAGTGCCCAACTGTATCTTCCTCATCAATAAATACCAGCAGGAGATCCAGAACCACGGAAATCAGGCCAGATCTCTTCAAAGGGTGATCACCAAGGTGGGAAATGCAACTTTGATGACCAATATCACCACTGCCTCGGGATTCGCCACTTTTATGCTGACGGAAAGTACCCTGCTACAGGAATTCGGAGTGGTAGCCTCCATAAACATCGTCGCCATTTTTATTCTGTGCCTGCTGACCATTCCCATTGTGTACAGTTACATGCGGATTCCGAAGGAAAAACACCTGGAGCATCTGAACAGACGCTGGGTAAGCGGTCTCGTCACCTGGATTGAAAAAATGGTGAAGCAGCACCGCATTGCTATCTATATAAGCGCCGTCAGCATTCTTATTGTCAGCATGATTGGCCTGTATATGATCAAGGTCACGGGTAGTCTTCTGGAAGATATGCCTAAGCAGGCGGAATTTTTCAAGGATATTCAATTTTTTGAGGAAGAATTCGACGGGGTAATGCCCCTGGAGATCCTTATCAATACCAAAAGGGAAAAAGGCGTAATGACTCACAGCACTCTTAAAAAAATGGAGCAGCTGGAAGAAGCAATTGCGGAGGAGCCTGAACTTTCGCAGCCCTTATCGGTGGTCAGACTGGTGAAATATGCCAAACAGGCTTACTATAATGGCAATCCCGCGTATTTCCAGCTACCCACTTCCCAGGAAAGAGCCTTTATACTTCCCTACACCAAAAGCATGGACACAGGTGGGGACCTGCTGCAATCTTTTGTTGACAGCACGGGGCAGTATGCCAGGATCACTACCTTCATGAAGGATATTGGAATCGAGGAGATGGAAAAGATCGAGGAAGAGCTGTGGCCTAAGATCAATCAGATCTTTCCTGAAGACCGATACGAGGTGACCATGACAGGGAAGGCGCTTATATTTCAAAAAGGAACTCAATACCTGGTCAAGAATCTGATTATTTCCCTGGGACTGGCAATCTTACTTATCGCCCTCTTCATGGCCTGGATGTTTCGTTCCGTGCGGATGGTTTTCGTTTCCATTATTCCCAACCTGCTGCCGCTCTTGATGACAGCGGGTCTGATGGGCTATTTGGGCGTTCCCATTAAACCCTCGACAATTCTGGTATTCAGTATTGCTTTCGGGATTTCGGTGGACGACACTATACATTTCCTCGCAAAATACCGTCAGGAGTTGCAGGCCAATAATTGGAAGATCAAGCGATCAGTGTACGCCGCCCTTCGCGAAACGGGGGTGAGCATGTTCTACACCTCCATAGTCCTGTTCTTCGGGTTCTCGGTTTTCATGATCAGCAGCTTCGGAGGAACTGTTGCCCTGGGAGGACTGGTTTCCATAACCCTTCTTTTTGCCATGGCTTCCAATCTTCTACTTTTGCCTTCATTGCTGTTGTCCCTGGAAAAACTCATTGCGAACAAAAAGGTCCTGAAGGAACCTGCCATGGAGATCATTCCCGAAGATGAGGATTTTGAAAATGACCCTATGTAGAAATCAGCCTAATCTGCGGGAAAACCCCCTATATTCCCCGCATCCTAATTCTGAAGTAGTACCTTGCTAAGCTTGCGGGGAAAAATTATCTTTGCTCTCCAAATTAATACGTGATGATAACAGGAAAAGTTGCCGAAATTTTAGAAAGCACTCATTTATTACAAGAATTCCAGGTAAAAGGCTGGGTCCGTTCTTTTAGAAGCAATCGGTTTATAGCTCTTAACGATGGCTCCACCATAAACAACCTTCAGTGTGTGGTGGATTTCGAACAAATGAATGAGGAAACTCTTAAACGCATCACGATTGGCGCTGCTATCAGCGTGACAGGAACCCTTCAGGAGAGTCTTGGGAGCGGGCAGAAAGTCGAGATCCAGGCCACTGCTGTGGAAATCCTGGGGGACGCTGACCCGGAGGAGGTAAAGTATACCATACTTTCCCCTAAACGCCATTCCCTGGAGAAACTTCGGGAGCAGGCGCATTTAAGGGTCCGTACCAACACGTTCAGCGCGGTAATGCGGGTCAGGTCCAAATTGTCATTCGCCGTCCACAGCTACTTCCAGAACAACAATTTCCACTATGTCAATGCTCCCATCATCACGGGAAGTGATGCTGAGGGGGCAGGGGAAATGTTTAAGGTAACATCCTTTGATCTGGCAAATGTTCCGAAGAATGAAGACGGAACAGTGAACTATAAAGAAGATTTCTTCGGAAAAGAAACCAACCTCACTGTTTCAGGCCAGCTGGAAGGGGAAACTTACGCTTTAGGGCTTGGGCAGATCTATACGTTCGGACCTACCTTCAGGGCCGAAAATTCCAATACTTCCAGACATCTCGCGGAATTCTGGATGATAGAACCTGAAATGGCGTTCACGGATCTGGTGGGAAACATGGACCTTGCCGAAGATTTCATAAAATACGTCCTGAAGTACGTTTTGGAAAACTGCAAGGACGACCTCGCCTTCCTTGATGAGCGACTAGCCAACGAGGATAAGGTAAAACCTGAAGCTGAAAGGAGTCCGATGACCCTGATTGAGAAGCTGAAGTTCGTGATTGACAACAACTTTAAAAGGGTGAGTTATACCGAGGCTATTGAGATCCTGAAGAATTCAAAGCCCAATAAGAAAAAGAAGTTCAATTATCTCATCGAGGAATGGGGTGCCGACCTGCAGAGTGAACACGAGCGTTATCTTGTGGAGAAACATTTCAAGTGCCCGGTAATCCTTTTTGATTACCCTGCAAATATAAAGGCTTTCTATATGCGCCTCAATGAAGATGGAAAAACAGTAAGGGCCATGGACATTCTCTTCCCGGGGATTGGAGAAATCGTGGGAGGCTCGCAAAGAGAGGAACGTCTGGAGGTCCTGAAACAGAAAATGCAGGCGCTGGACATCGATGAAAAGGAACTCTGGTGGTATCTGGATACCCGTAGGTTCGGGACCTGCGTCCATAGTGGATTCGGGCTCGGATTTGAGCGTCTGGTGCAGTTTACAACAGGCATGTCCAACATCCGAGATGTAATTCCTTACCCTAGGACGCCACTCAATGCAGAATTCTAATTTCCATTCATAAAGAACTCATAAAACAATCTTCATTCCCCAGCGTTTGTAGATTGTTTTTTTTATTTTTATAAGAAAGCCAAACGTACATGCTAAAGCAGCAATTAAATTTTAAATTATCCCAGAAGCTCTCGCCACAGCAGATCCAGCTTATGAAGCTGATCCAGTTGCCGACCCAGGCTTTTGAACAGCGTTTGAAGCAGGAAATGGAAGAAAATCCGGCCCTTGAAGGCGGGAAGGAAGAAAAGGAAGAATACGAAGACGACTTCAGTAACGAAGATTATAACGAAGATCCGGGAACCGAATCCATAGAGGCGGAAATAGATATCGACGAATACCTGAGCGATGACGAGATCCCAAGTTACAGACTTGAAGCAAATAACTATAGTGCCGATGATGAGGAGAAAAATGTCCCCTACGCCTCGGGAACTTCATTTACTCAATACTTAAAAACCCAGTTAAGCACCCTGCGCCTCAACGAGGAGGAAAAGGAGATTGCAGATTTTCTTGTAGGGAGCGTTGATGAAAGCGGATATATCAGGAGAAGCATACAGGATATAGTAGATGATCTAGCCTTCACCCAGAACGTCTATACGGACGAAGAAACAGTGGAAAATGTCCTGAAGCATGTTCAGGAACTCGATCCAGCGGGAGTTGGGGCTCGGGACCTTCAGGAATGCCTGTTGATCCAGCTCAACCGGCGGGAACCTACCCGAAAGGTAAGTCTTGCCGCCGATATTATGGAAAAATCCTTCGACCAATTCAGTAAAAAACATTACCAAAAGCTGTTGGCGAAGCACGATATCAGCGAAGATGAACTTCGGGAAGCCATCGATATCATTGAACACCTGAACCCAAAACCCGGGGGAGCCTATTCAGGAAACACCCGCATTGTGGAGCACGTAATTCCCGATTTCACGATTAAAATCGTGGATGGGGAGCTGGAGCTGAGCCTCAACGGAAGGAATGCGCCTGAAATGCACGTGTCCAAAGATTACAGCGAGATGCTGAAAGGCTATAAGGAGTCCAAGGAAAAAACAAAGGCGCAGAAAGATGCCGTCATGTTCATCAAGCAGAAACTGGACGCCGCAAAGTGGTTCATAGAAGCCATTCAGCAGCGGCAGACGACGTTGTTTGTTACGATGAGTGCCATAATGAATTACCAGAAGGAGTATTTCCTTACCGGGGACGAAAGGAATCTGAGGCCCATGATCCTTAAGGACATCGCTGACGAAATTGGAATGGACGTCTCCACCGTGTCCCGCGTAGCAAACAGCAAGTACGTAGATACTCCATATGGGACCAAGCTCATCAAGGACTTCTTCTCTGAATCCATGAAAAATGATCAGGGAGAAGATGTTTCCACCAGGGAGATCAAAAAGATCCTGGAAATGACCATCGAGGATGAAAACAAGCGCAAACCCCTTACCGACGATCGCCTGGCTCAGATCCTGAAAGAGAAAGGCTACCCCATTGCGCGCAGGACCGTTGCAAAATACAGGGAACAATTGGACATCCCGGTGGCCCGTTTAAGAAAAATCATTTGATGAACTTTCTGATCAAGGCAGTTTCATATGTCTTCCACCCACTATGGATGCCTTTTCTGGGCACTTTGCTGTATTTCCTTATCACACCAAGGTTTTTCCCTCAAGAGATCGTTAGAACCAAGATAATGGCTATTGCCATTATGACGCTTTTTATTCCTATTGTCTTTTATTTTCTGCTGAAGACCCTGGGAAAGGCTAAATCTTATTTCCTTGAGGAGGTGGAGGAGCGAAGATGGCCCCTTCTGTTCTATGCTGCCATAAACCTGGTGGTCATAGAATTTGTCATAGATGCTTTCGACTATCCCGAATTGTATTATTACTTCCTGGGGATTTTCTTTTCCTCGATTGGCGGGCTGGTACTTGTACTTTTCAGGATCAAGATCAGCCTGCATATGATGGGACTGGGGGGATTCATCATGTTCCTCATCGCCCTGAGCATATATTACAACCTGAACCTCATTTACACAATAAGCTTCTTTCTGGCAATCATCGGGTTGACTGCCACCTCCAGACTTCACTACAAGGCCCACTCCTATGCCGAACTGGCCCTGGGATTTATGATGGGGATACTACCCCAATTGCTCGTCCTGAATTACTGGTTATAGGATAAAGAACATCAGGCCCACTCTCACGGCATTCATCCCGATATCCTGCCCATTCAGTTGTGCTTCCTCACCGAAGAAAGGGTTCAGGCCATAGTAAAAATGGAAGTTAAAGGTATTATAGCCAAAGGCAAAAGTGGCGCCCAGGCGGAATCTGTCAAATTCAGGCACATCAGACTGTCGCACCGTATTCCCGGGTTGCACAAAATTCGTTTGAAACTGATACACATAACCCAGCTGCAGCCCCGTATAGATCCTCCAGAACTTATGTGAGTCAAAAGTGGAGGTGCGCCATCTGAACTGAAGGGGCATCTCTACAGAATATGTAGTGATCCTGTTGGTGTCATAATTAATATCCAACCCTTCCAAAGACATAAAAATGGTCTCTTCCGTGTTGGCTTCTTCCCCAATAAAAAGCGTATGCCCATACGAATTCACAGACCATCCGAGACCTGCCCCTATGGCTACATTCCTTTTCCGGTTGATTGGGAAGTCCCGGATAAACCCCGCATGAAAGCCTCCTGAAAAACCTGAGGCAGATACTTCCTCAGGCATATCGGTAAGAATATTATACGTAAACCCAAGATAAAACTGATCCTCTCTGTAAAGGCTGTCTACGGGACTGGTGAGCGAATTTGTTTCCGTCTGCGCAGAAGAAAAGAGTGGAAATGCGAATAGAAAAGAAAAAAACAACAAATACTTTTTCATCAGCGGGCGGTTTACCTACAAATATAAAACATCGGCACAGAAACTGCCTCATAAAAAAAATCCCCTTCCGTATGACCGAAAGGGGATTTTCAACTATAAATGAATCGAATTATTCAAAATTTTGGGCAACATCCCCGGTACGAGTGGTATAGTTAATCTTCAGCGCTTCCGCCTTCCTCAACTCTTTTTTAATATCACTCACAAGTCCCATATTGGTATCCATATCCACTTTTAAAGAAGTGGTGAGGAACGGAACAAGTTCTTCCCGTTTGGACTCTCTTTCAGCATAAATGAAAGCCTGAATCTCATCAACAGTTGCAAAATTATCATTTAATTGGATTCGTGCTTCAGTACCAACGCTCGATTGATATCGCGCACTTGGTTTCCCGGCATAAATATACATTACCAGATCTTTTTTGTCAAGTTTCTCAACCTGATCAGCGAAAGGAAGCTGGTTCTGCACCTTCAGCGTATTTTCCCTCATTACGGTCGCAACCATGAAGAAGAAAAGTAGCATAAATACAATATCCGGTAAGGATGCTGTAGAAATAGCCGGAAGTTCCGCACTTTTTTTCTTTGTGAACTTAGACATAAGCCAATTAAATTTTATTGTTCTTTTTAATAATTATCCTTTATCCGCTTCTGAAAGCTTCTGAGGCCACATATCCCTTACCTTTTCAATTTGCTCTTCCAAGGTCTCTTTGTTACCGGGATAGTTAACATCTCCATAATCAGCTTCCATTTGGGTAAAACTCTTCCCGTACAACTGTTCCGCAGTTCGATTTCTCAGGAAATTGTATGCCGCTACCAATTCGTTTTGAACCGAAATATAGGTGCCATAGGTTGTCCCGCGGTCATTTGAAAGCATGATAACTGCTTTCACCGGATTGTCAGAAGAACTCGGATCTCCCGCACCCTGACAATACGTACAGGCTTCAGGGCCAACTCCTCCTCCATTGTCAAGGAAAGCGATTGCTGCTTCTCTGATATCCTGCAGTTCCATCAACTCATCTTCCACAAGAAGTTCATCGTTGGCATTTACAATTACCTGAAAGATATTCTTGTCTTTAATGATTGGCGGCTCTACGTTCTCATCCTGCATAGGAGGTAGCTTACGGCTGATTCCGCTATCACTCTCCATGGTTGTGGTTACCAAAAAGAAGATCAAGAGCAGGAAGGCAATATCCGCCATCGAACCGGCATTGATTTCTGGTGCTGCTCGTTTTGCCATAATTATCTATTCTTAATTTTAGTCACTCCTGAAAACAGCATTGCAAGAATTGCAAAGGCTCCAAGAATGTAAAAAGCAATTAGTCCTGCGCCAACCCATTTTGAACCGGATTCAGAGATCATTGCCACGTCATTTCTATCATAAATTATATCGTTCCCTGCCAGTGCATAGGAAATTGCCAGAATCAGAACAAAGACACCCACAGAAATAAGGGTTTTCTTAATGTTTCCACTGAACAATCCCTTTATGACATAGAACAATACAAGTGCAATTACGATGAACAACACGATATAAGAAACCCATAAGAAGGGATCCACTACGCTTGCCTGAACATCTGGCGAGTCTGTAATAGCTTCGTCACCGGCCATCAGTACTCGAGCAAGGAGTACTGCACTGATAACGCCTATAAAGATTGCCAGATATTTTAATACTTTATATATGGTCATAATAAAATTTTCGTCTGATTATACTCTTCTTTTGTTCTTGTAGTCTACAAGGATATCGATCAAAGTAATGGAAGCATCTTCCATATCGTTCACGATACTGTCAATCTTAGCGATAATGTAGTTGTAGAACACCTGAAGGATCATCGCAACAATAAGACCAAATACAGTAGTAAGAAGGGCCACTTTAATACCTCCCGCTACTAATGATGGTTGCATGTCACCAGCTGCTTCAATACGGTCAAAGGCAATAATCATCCCGATTACTGTACCCAAGAATCCAAGCATTGGAGCCAGAGCGATAAACAAACTCAACCATGAAACGTTTTTCTCCAACTGCCCCATCTGAACTCCACCGTAAGCAACAACAGCTTTCTCAGCAGCTTCAGTACTTTCGTCTGCACGGTCAAGACCTTGGTAATAAATAGAAGCAACAGGACCTTTGGTGTTTCGGCACACTTCTTTGGCAGCTTCGATTCCTCCGCTGTTCAAAGCATCTTCCACATCCTGAGCCAGTCTTTTAGTGTTGGTAGTAGCCAGGTTCAAATAAATGATTCTTTCAATCGCAATCGCCAACCCTAAGATCAAACAAAGAAGTACAACCCCCATAAATCCAGGTCCTCCTTCAATAAATCTTGTTTTTAGCTCCTGGTGAAAGCCTACAGATTCTTCCTGAGCTGTGTCTGCTGCAGCCTGAGCTTCTTCATCCTGAAGGAAAGTCACTACAGAAGCAGGCAATGCATTCGTACTGTTTGTCGCATTTACATTTACGGCTCCGAATACCATAATCGTAGCGATTACCAAAGTTGAAAATAATCTTTTCATTAGTATTTGTCTTAATTTAATTAGTTAACGGGTTAAAGATATAAATATTTATTTAATAAAAACAACAGCAGAGAGGAAGGGATTCGAACCCTCGATACGCTTTTGGCGTATACACACTTTCCAGGCGTGCGCCTTCGACCACTCGGCCACCTCTCTAAATTTCAGGATTCGGGGAAAAATCCCCTTTTTCCAATAGTGCGCCAAATAACGAAAAAAATTACAAATAGGGAAAATCTTGGGCGTTAATTTTATAACATTTCCCCTCTAATTGAGGTTTCGAAAATAGTTTTAAACACTTTTGGAGATAAATTCCTGGCTAACAGATACATCATTTTTGCCACTGCTGCCTCTGTGGTAATGTCTTTTCCCGAGACTACCCCCAGTTTTTTGAGCTGGGAACTGGTTTCGTATTGTCCCATAGCCACACTTCCACCGGTACACTGGGTGACATTGACAATAACCACCCCCTTTGCAATGGTTTTTTTCAGCAAATCCACGAACCAGTCGTCGGTAGGCGCATTGCCACTTCCATAGGTCTCAAGCACAATTCCCTTTAAACCTTCCTTTGAAAAAATGTGCTCCAGCATGGATTTGTTAATTCCCGGAAACAGTTTTACGAGCGCTATCTGATCGTCCAAGGTCTTGTGTAGTTTCATCTTCCTCCCGGGAGGACGTTTCCACAAGGCCGTCTGGTTTACTGCCAGATGCACTCCCGACTGGACCAGAGCAGGGTAATTTGGGGAGGCGAAAGCCTGGAAATGTTCTGCGTTTACCTTGGTGGTTCGGTTGGCCCGGTACAATTTATATTCAAAATAAAGCCCCACCTCACTTATCTGAGGTCTCCCATTCCGCTGCAACCCCGCGATCTGTATACTGGTAATAAGATTTTCCTTGGCATCGGTCCGCAGGTCCCCAATGGGCAACTGCGAGCCCGTAAAGATGATGGGTTTCCCCAGGTTTTCGAACATAAAGCTGAGGGCCGAAGCGCTGTAGGACATGGTATCGCTCCCATGCAGCACCACAAATCCGTCGTAGGCATCATAGTTCTCCTCAATGATCTCAGCGATCTGCAGGTAAAACTTCAGATTCATGTTAGAGGAGTCTATAGGCCTCTCAAAACTTACCGTGTCAATATGATGCTCCAGCAGATTCAGCTCCGGAATATTCTGAAGCAGCTCATTAAAATTAAAAGCCTTCAGGGCACCGGTTTCGAAATCCTTGATCATCCCGATGGTCCCACCGGTATATAACAGAAGGATGTTCGCTTTAATCTTCATGAAGCTTTTGCTGATTGATTACAGGATTGGCATACATTAACAGATAACTATTCACCGCGAGCTCATTTGAAGCATCAACCCTCCTCTTCAGGCGGCGTTCAAACTGCCGTTTTTCCTTATCATTATAAAAACAGGAAAAGCTGTTCTTCCCGTCGAGCAGGTCAAAGGCAATATAATTGGATGGCCAGAGCTTGTAGTTCCTATGGACTGCCTGATCGAGAAAGGTGCTGAGCCGTTGCAGATGATCGTTTACTGAAATTGAGTCCTCCTCTAGTTCCGTCAATACTTCCCGGGAGATAGGTTTTCCCGCCTTTATATGAATACGGCCCTTTTGCCCAAGCGCCCCTTTAAGTATGGAGTTGAAATCCTCGTTGGCAGATTTAATATAGATCTGTTCCATCCGCTTCGCCAGCAGTTCCGGCATCTTCAGTACATCGGTAGGATCAAATTCATAGGAAATGGAAACGGGAACGATCTTCAGTTTTGAAAAATACTCAGCAATGCTCTGATCTTCCTTAGCCATGGCAAGCATTTTCAGTACACCCTGCTGGGTATGGTCGCTTCCATCTTTGGTGCGGCCTTCCCTTTGGGCCATCCACACGGAACGCTTGTCCTGCAGCAGCAGTTTGCTGATATATTCGGAAAGCTTTTGGGAACTTTTCAGCATTTCCCTCGGCCCCAGGCCTCGCTTCACAAGGAAGTTCCGGTTTAGTTTTGACAGGGCCAGCAGGAATGGTTTCTTCACCAGATTATCACCTATTGCCGAAGCCGTCATGACGAGGTCGGTTTCGAACAGAACACAATTTAAGAGAGAGGTATCCAGGATGATATCTCGGTGATTGGAAATAAATAAATAGGCTTCCCCGCTTTTGAGCTCGTCAAATCCTGAATAATTAAGGCCTTCAGAGCTTTTTTCAAGGACCTTCTGGACGGAATAATAGATGACTGAGGTCTGGAAATCCCGGATGGAATTACAGGCAAGCACTCTTTTTTCGATCTCATCCCAGCTGAGTTCCGGAAAGCTGAACTGCAGCAAGGCCCGTATCATCGGGTGTTTCACATAATGCTGCAGGGACTCATTTACCTCCGCATCCTCATAAAATCGAATATCATCAAAGTTTGCCACTATTTTTTTACTTAAAGTTAGCAAAAGAACAAAATTTAAAAGTATTCCCCGAACTAAACCCCGAATATATCTTTGGAATTCTCTGTGGTCACGGCAGCAATTTCTTCCTGTGAAACTCCGTAGATCAGGGAAAGTTTCTCAAGCACCTTCATTATATAAGCACTTTCATTCCTTTTACCCCTGAAGGGTGCAGGAGCCAGGTAAGGGGAATCCGTTTCCAGCACTATTTGTTTCAATGGGATCTGCTCCAGAAAAGTATCAATTTTTCCATTTTTAAAGGTTGCCACCCCCCCAATTCCCAGCTTCATATTGAAGGAAATCGCCCGCTCTGCCTGCTCAAAAGTTCCGGTAAAGCAATGGAAGATTCCAAAAAGCCGGTCATCCTTTTCAGATTCCAATACGGCGAATATTTCATCAAAAGCCTCCCGGCAATGTATGACTATGGGTAATCGGTGCTTTTTTGCCAGGCGGATTTGATATCTGAAAGCCTCCTGCTGAATTTCCAGGGTAGATTTATCCCAATAGAGATCTATTCCAATTTCACCTACAGCTAAATATTTCCTGCGTTCCAGCTCTTTTTCGACAAAAGCCAGCTCCTCCTTATAATTCTCCTTTACGTGGGTAGGATGCAGGCCCATCATCAGAAAGACATTATCAGGAAAACCCTTCTCCAGCTCAAACATTGCCGGGGCATAAGTGGAATCGATGGCAGGGATGAAAAACCGTGTGATTCCAAGATCAAGAGCCCGGTGGATCATTTCCTCCCGGTCTTCCTCAAATGATTCACTATATAGGTGGGTATGGGTATCGGTAATTGTCATAAGCACAAAATTAATTTATTTCGAACACCTATCTTTGACAAAAAAGAAAAAGAATGGCATCTCTAAAGAAACTGCTTGAGAAAAAAGGCTACGAAAAAATTAAACTTACCCTGACAGCCACCAATCATCTGGAATTGAAGGCGAAGATCAATAAAATAGAAGGCAATTTCATCCTGGACACCGGCGCCTCCAGCTCCTGCGTCGGATTTGATGCCGTGGCCCATTTTAAGCTCCTGGCTGAGGAAAGCGAGGTAAGGGCCGCCGGGGCGGGCGCCACCAATATGCTCACCCAGATCGCACAGCAGAACGTGGTGGAGATCAAAGGCTGGAAAAAGAAAAAAGTAGACCTCGTATTATTTGACCTTACCCACGTCAACGATGCCCTGATCAAACATAAAGCTGAAAAAGTTCACGGAATTATTGGGGCCGATATTCTTCAAAAAGGCAAGGCAGTGATCGATTATAAATCAAAAAACCTGTACCTGAAGTAAATTTTATAAAAAAAGGGGATTTTTCCTGTTGTGAGGGAAAATCGGAGTGGCGAACTTTATAGCCTAACAAAAAATTATGAATTCGCCGTTCTCTAAAGTCATTTCCCAAACTCTGTACTACGTACTGGGGTTCGCCGTAATTATAGTCATTCTATTGAACCTTTACTCTTTGTTTTTAGCCTGATAATTCTCCTTAATTTTTGCCAAGTAAAAGGCTGCACCCGAAAGGACTGCAGCCTTTTTCCTTGAGTACTACCAGATCTGTTACAAATAAAAGTAATATTAGAGTCATCTTAAGGACCGATAAGAGTCAAATTAGGGTTCAACCCCTAGATAACCCTTATTTAACCCTTATTTAACCCTTATTTGACTCTTATTTGATTGGGAGTAGGTAGTCATATTATGAGGACCGCTTATATCTTTCTCGGAGGCAAAAATGTCGCTCCTTCGGAGCTGAAGGCGAGAGAAGATTGAATCCTACAAAAATGTCCCTCCTCCGGAGGTGATATTGCCCTGGAAGGGCAACAAATTGGTAGAAAGAGAACTTCGTCTCCCAACCCGGCCCAGGATGGGCCGCAACAATTCAATTCTTAATGTCGAAATTTCAGAAGGCATTGTGTACCTCTCCGGAACTTCAAAAGAAAAAGCCCCGCAAAATGCGAGGCTTTAAAAACTTATATTTATAGAGTTGATATTATAATTCCAGAGCTCTCTTCACGTCATTGTCCATAAGCAGCTCCTGTGGATTTTCCAGCGCTTCTTTCACAGCAACCAGGAATCCTACAGATTCTTTCCCGTCAATTATTCGGTGATCATAGGAAAGCGCAACATACATTATAGGTCTTATTTCCACGTGCCCATCGATCGCAACTGGTCTGTCCACGATATTGTGCATTCCGAGGATCCCACTTTGAGGAGGGTTGATGATTGGAGTGGAAAGCATACTTCCGAAAACTCCCCCATTGGTAATGGTAAAGGTACCTCCGGTCATTTCATCGACGGTGATCTGTCCGTCACGAACTCTAAGGGCGAGGCGTTTTACCTCGTCCTCAACTCCGCGGAAACTCATGTTTTCAACATTCCTCATCACGGGAACCATCAGTCCTTTTGGTCCGGATACCGCGATGCTGATGTCCTTGTAGTCGTATTTCACCTGATGATCTCCATCAATCATGGAATTCACACCGGGATATAGTTCCAGGGCTCTTACTACCGCAAGAGTAAAGAAGGACATAAACCCAAGGCCTACTCCGTGCTTCTCTTTAAACTCGTCTTTATATTGTTTTCTCAGGGAATAGATCGCAGACATGTCCACTTCGTTAAAAGTGGTAAGCATGGCGGTTTCGTTCTTGGCTGAAACCAGGCGTTCGGCCACTTTCCGGCGAAGCATTGACATTTTCTTGCGCTCCTCGCCTCTTTTGCCTTTTCCTGGAGTTCCCATGGAAGGTTTTGCGCTTACGGCATCTTCCTTCGTAATCCTTCCATCACGTCCGGTACCTGATACAGATTTCGCATCCATGCCTTTTTCGTCAAGGATCTTCTTGGCTGCCGGGGAAGGAGTTCCTGTGGCATAGGTTTTATCCTGTGACTGTGATGGGGTGGAGGCTTTGGAAGGAGTTTCAGCTTTTGGGGCTGCTTTTTCTTCAGTTTTCTCAGAATTCAGTTCCTCCTGATCTGCCTTGGTCGCTTGTTTGCTCTCCTCTGCAACTTCTTTGGAGCCTTCTTCTTTGGCACCCGGCTTGGGAGCCTCAGTATCTATAAGGCAGACCACATCTCCTACGGCCACGGCGTCGCCTTCCTCAGCCTTCAGGGTGATGATACCACTTGCCTCGGCGGGTAATTCCAGGGTTGCCTTGTCACTGTCTACCTCGGCGATTGCCTGGTCTTTTTCAACATAATCCCCGTCCTGCACCAGCCATTGGGCGATTTCAACCTCGGTGATGGATTCTCCCGGAGATGGGACTTTCATTTCTAAAGCCATGATTTCTTGTTTTTATAAGACCTGAGAGGTTTTAAAAACCTGCCAGGTTTCTCGTGCTGTAAATTTACTATTTCTGTTCTTTAAACTAAATTGCTCAATCCATATTTTTATCAAAAACACTCGCGAGCACTTTCTCGTGGCGTCTCTTGAACCTTGTGGAACTACCTGAAGCCGGGGCTCCGTAGAATTTACGGCTGCACACCCTGAAGTTTTTAGCCTCCTCGAAATGCAGTAATAAATGACTGTAGGCTCCCATATTCCTTGGTTCTTCCTGGGCCCACACTATATCGTCCGCATTTTTGTATTTTTCCATGGTTTCCTTCATCAGGTCCTTTGGAAGCGGGAATAACTGCTCCACCCTGACAAGGGCCACATCTTCTCTTTTCAGCTCTTCCCTTCTGTCAAGAAGATCGTAGTAGAATTTTCCGGTGCAGAATACCAGCGTTTTCACCTTATCCACCTTTGCAGACTCATCATCAATCAGCATCTGGAAAGAACCGTTGGCAAATTCTTCTTTTGTTGAAACCACTTTTGGATGTCTCAGCAGACTCTTTGGGGTAAAGACCACCAGAGGTTTTCTGTAGTTCACCTTCACCTGCCTTCTCAATAAGTGGAACATATTGGCAGGGGTGGTGACATCGGCAACGAACATATTGTCCATGGCGCACAGTTGCAGGTATCTTTCCATTCTGGCGGAAGAGTGTTCAGCCCCCTGGCCTTCATATCCGTGCGGCAGCAGGAGTACGATCCCGTTCTGGATCTTCCATTTATCCTCGGCGGCCGAGATATACTGGTCGATAAGGATCTGAGCCCCGTTGCTGAAATCCCCAAACTGGGCTTCCCAGATCGTAAGGGTTTTAGGGCGCGCCATGGCATAGCCATAATCAAAGCCTAACACCGCGTATTCCGACAGCAGCGAGTTGTATATCTGAAAGTCGGTGGAAGTGTCGGTGAGTTTGTTCAGCAGGATGATCTCTTCCTCACTGTCCTCAACCTTTACCACGGCGTGACGGTGGGAGAAGGTTCCCCTTTCCACATCCTGTCCGCTCATTCGTACGTAATATCCTTCTTTTATAAGGGTTCCATAGGCCAGGTGTTCGGCCATGGACCAGTCAAGGCTGTTGTTCTCGAAGAACATGGTTTTGCGCAGCTCGACCAGTTTCTGAATTTTTCTTAAGAATTTCTTGTCCTTTGGAAGTTCTGAAATAACAGTTGCCACCTCTGATAACATTTCCATGCTCACTGTGGTATCTGCAGTTTCCATCATCTGGGTTTCATCAGCATGATCATAGCCTTCCCACTCGTCCTGCATGAAAGGAGTGATCACCGTGTTCTCCACTTTTCTGGAGCTTTCCAGGTTTTCCTCAAGAGTGGCTTTATACTCATCCTCGATCTTCTGAACATAGGAGTCATCGATAACCCCTTCCGCTTTCAGTTTTTCGGCATAAATATCTCTTGGATTTTTATGAGTACCAATCGCCTTGTAGAGTTTCGGCTGAGTGAATCGAGGCTCATCGCCTTCGTTGTGACCGTATTTCCTGTATCCCAGGAGGTCGATGAATACATCTTTGCCGAAGGTCATCCTGTATTCCAGGGCAAAAAGCATGGCGTGTACCACGGCTTCCGCATCGTCTGCATTGACGTGGAGCACAGGAGACAGGGTTACTTTAGCAACATCGGTACAATAGATGGAAGACCGGGCATCGAGGTAATTGGTGGTGAAGCCGATCTGGTTGTTCACCACAATATGGATGGTCCCGCCGGTCCTGTAGCCTTCCAGCTGGGACATCTGAATAATTTCATACACGATCCCCTGCCCTGCTATTGCAGCATCCCCGTGAACAATGATGGGAAGTACTCCCGACATATTCTCCCTGAAATGGCGGTCCTGTTTTCCCCTGGCAATCCCTTCCACGATGGAACCAACGGTCTCAAGATGTGAGGGGTTCGGGGCTAAATTTATATTTATTTCTTTTCCACTGTCAGTCTTTCTGCAGGAAGTCCAGCCAAGGTGATATTTCACGTCTCCGTCGAAAATATCCTGCTCGTAATCCTTTCCTTCAAATTCGCTGAAGATGTCCTTGGCGCTTTTTCCGAAGATATTGTGAAGCGTACTGAGGCGCCCACGGTGGGCCATTCCCATTACGAATTCCTTCACCCCCATATCTGCAGCCCTTTCTATTACGGTGTCCAGGGCAGGGATCAGACTTTCCCCTCCTTCCAGGGAGAAGCGTTTTTGCCCTACGTATTTTGTGTGAAGAAAAGTTTCAAAAGTAACCGCTTCGTTCAGCTTCTTCAGGATATGTTTTTTCTTCTCGGCGCTGAATTTAGGCTGACTCTCGAAATTGTTGAGTTTATTCTGTACCCATTCCAGTTCCTGAGGTTCCCGGATATACATATACTCGATCCCGATGGACTGGCAATAGATCCATTCAAGGTGATTTATGATATCCTGAAGAGTGGAAGGTCCAAGGCCCAGGATCTCTCCTGCGTTGAAGGTGGTCCCCAAATCGGACTGCTCCAAACCAAAGTTCTCAACAGCCATGGTAGGCTCGTATTTACGTCTTTCACGGACCGGGTTGGTTTTGGTGAACAGATGTCCTCTGGTTCGGTAGCCGTCGATGAGTTTGACTACCTGGAATTCCTTGATCACATTTTGTGGGACCTCTACCGGTTCGCCACTCTGTGGATGTTCTATGATGTGTTCTCCGTTTTGGGAACTCTCCATTCCGAAATCGAAGCCCTGGAAGAAGGCTCTCCAGCTTGGTTCTACGCTATCGGGATATTGAAGATATTGGTCGTAAAGTTCAGCAAAATAAGCTGTTGAGGCGGCATTTAAAAAAGAAAATCTTTCCATAAGATGAAACTACTGTTTCTTTATTATAAAACTCTACAAAAGTACAATTTTTAAGATGATTGGCGGATTCATTTCTTATATTTATCTTATGGATTACAACAAGTTTAACATGCAGAATAGGAACTTTCGCAATAAAATCGCTATTTATTTTTTTATGCTGCTGATGTTGAGCAGCTTTGGGAATCTGGCAGGCCAGACCATTCAGCCAAAAGATTCTTTTTTCGATAACGTACGTTTCGGGGGAAGCCTGGGGCTGAGTTTCAGTGACGGGTTTTTTAATGCCAGCCTGGCTCCAAAAGCAGTTTATGATTTCAATCGCTACGCCTCTGCGGGGGTAGGGCTTTTAGGTTCTTATACCAATGCCGACTATTATACCTCCTTCAATTATGGAGGGAGCGTGCTGGGATTGTTCAGACCTCTGAGATTTCTGCAGCTTTCTGCGGAATTTGAGGAACTGCATGTTTCCCGGAAATGGGAACTGGATGGAGGAAACAGGGAAGATTCCTACTGGTACCCCGCCCTTTTCCTGGGAGCAGGATATACAAATGGGCCGATCACAATTGGGCTGCGGTATGACGTATTATATGATGACGAAAAGAGTATATATGGCAGTGCGTTGATGCCATTTGTAAGTGTTTATTTTTAGGAGAGGCTGTCTGAATGAATCTTTTAACCTGCTAAATTAAAATTAGATATTTTAAACTTCGGGTATTTAGAATTTCAATTGCCCGGGCTTTTAGGCCAGGGTTCGGGACAATTCAAAAAAAGGAAAATAATAGATAGAAAGCAGCCTTTTCAGACAGC
>CAMPJY010000023.1 GCA_946887025.1 uncultured Salinimicrobium sp. | reverse complement strand
GGCATTTTAAACATTAATTTTATTACATTTACCAAACCTCAACACGAATCGACATACTATGGGATTTTTTGATTTTCTCACTGAAGAAATAGCTATAGACCTTGGAACAGCCAACACCCTTATCATTCATAACGATAAAGTGGTGGTGGACAGTCCCTCCATCGTGGCAAGAAACCGTTCTACCGGAAAAATAATTGCCGTGGGAAAGGAAGCTGCCATGATGCAGGGGAAAACCCATGAAAACATTAAGACCATCCGCCCGTTAAAGGATGGGGTTATTGCCGATTTCGATGCCAGTGAAAAGATGATCAGCATGTTCATCAAGGAGATCCCCGCGCTGAAGAAGAAAATGTTTACCCCTGCCCTGCGCATGGTTATCTGTATCCCCTCCGGGATCACGGAAGTGGAGATGAGGGCGGTGAAGGAAAGTGCAGAAAGGGTGAACGGAAAAGAGGTTTACCTAATCCACGAACCTATGGCTGCTGCCATCGGGATCGGTGTTGATATCATGCAGCCTAAAGGAAACATGATCGTGGATATAGGTGGGGGAACCACTGAGATCGCCGTGATCGCCCTTGGAGGAATTGTCTGTGACAAATCCATAAAGATCGCAGGGGATGTATTCACCAATGATATAGTCTATTACATGCGTACCCAGCACAACCTGTATGTGGGGGAACGCACCGCAGAAAAAATAAAGATTCAGATAGGCGCCGCCACCGAAGATCTGGAGGTCCCACCGGAGGAAATGAGCGTTCAGGGAAGGGATTTGCTGACAGGAAAACCAAAGCAGGTAAGCATTTCCTATAGGGAAATCGCCAAGGCCCTTGACAAGTCCATACTTCGAATTGAGGATGCCGTTATGGAGACCCTGTCCCAAACGCCTCCTGAACTTGCAGCAGATATCTATAACACCGGGATCTATCTTGCAGGAGGGGGATCAATGTTAAGAGGTCTGGACAAGCGTTTATCACAGAAAACAGATCTTCCCGTTTATATCGCCGAGGATCCATTGCGTGCAGTAGTTCGTGGAACAGGAATTTGCCTTAAGACCCTCAACCGTTACAAAGGGATCTTAATAAAGTAGGAGATAGCTTATGCAGCAAATAATAAATTTTCTTATTCGAAATAAGAACAATATCCTATTTCTATTATTGTTTGCTTTCTCCCTGTTTCTCACCATTCAGTCCCATTCCTTCCAGAAAAGCAAGTTCATCAGCTCTGCTAATTCCATCAGCGGGGGTATCTATGGTTGGTCCAACGGCATAAAGAATTATATGCACCTGGATGAATACAATGAAAGGCTGCTGGATGAGAACCAGCTGTTGCGGAACAGGATTGCTTCCTATGAAGATACGCTGGAGGTCAGCAACTTCAGGGATTCCCTTTTCAATACCCAGCTCTTCAGATATAAAACAGCCGAAGTGATCAACAACAACTTTTCGAAGATCGATAATTACATCACCCTGAACAGGGGCCTGAAGGATGGGCTAAGGTCAGATATGGGGGTTGTGACCAGTAAAGGAATTGTAGGAATTGTGGAAAATGTCTCCGCAAATTATGCTACAGTGATCTCCATCCTAAACTCCAATTCCAAGATTAACGCCAAACTCACCAAGAGCAACCATTTCGGTTCTCTTGTCTGGGACGGGGAAGATCCAAATATCGTGCAGCTGATCGATGTCCCCGGCCTTGCGCCCATTGCTAAGGGCGACACAATTGTGACCGGAGGCCAGTCCCTTATATTTCCCGAAGGAATTCCCATTGGCGTCATTGAGGATTTCAGTCTGGACAGGAGTGAAAGTTATTACACCATCAACGTAAGCCTGTTCAATGACATGACAAATATCGGATATGTCTACATAATCGAACACACCCAAAAGGAGGAGATCCTTGAACTTCAGGAAACCAACATAGATGAATAGCACCGTTCTCTCAAATATCGCCCGGTTCTTTTTCCTCATCCTGTTGCAGGTACTGCTGTTGAACAATATCAACTTTCTGGGGTATGTCAATCCGTACCTCTATGTGCTTTTTATCATCCTTTATCCTTTTAACGGGAACCAGACCCTATTCCTGCTCCTGTGCTTTTTACTCGGACTTGGGGTCGACATATTTGAAGATAGCGGAGGCATTAACGCAGCGGCCTGCCTGGTGGTCGCATATATCAGGCCCGCCATCCTCCGGTTCTCATTTGGAGTGAGTTATGATTACCAGACTGTTAAATTTTCAAGCACCCCATACGGCTCCCGCTTTAGTTACGTGGCTCTTCTGGTATTCGTGCATCATTTTGTATTATTTCTTCTGGAGATCTTCAGTTTTGCACATTTATTGTTACTTCTGAAGAAAACATTTTTTTCGGGAATATTTACCATCGTCCTGGTTTTCATGGCGCTGGCATTATTCAATAGAAAGTCCAGATGAGAAAAATTCTATTATTCATAATTATCATTACCACCGGCCTGATTTTCGTAGGCCGTCTGTTCTACCTTCAGATCATTGACGACAGTTTTGCGGGCCGTTCAGAGAACAACGCCATCAAGATCGAATATGACTATCCGCAGCGGGGTTTCATTTTCGACAGGAACGGAGAACTACTGGTGTCCAACCAGCCCTCGTATGATGTGATGGTAATTCCGAGGAACGTCAAGGCATTTGACACCACGGAGTTCTGTCGAATCCTGAACATGACCAGGGAGCAGCTTGTGGAGCGTCTGGACAAGGCCAAAATCTATTCCCCTCGCCTGCCCTCGGTGGTGATCCCTCAGCTTTCCAAAAGCGAGTACGCCGTGCTGCAGGAAAAAATGAGGAAATACGAAGGTTTCTATATTCAAAAGAGATCCCTCAGAGATTACCATACCGATCATGCAGCCAGCGTCCTGGGTTTTATTGCTGAAGTAAACCAGAAGACCATCAATGAAAATCCCTATTACATTTCCGGGGACCTTATAGGCAGGACCGGGGTGGAAGGCTATTACGAAGAACTGCTGCGCGGAGTGAAGGGGGTGCAGTATATTCAGAAAGACAGGTTCAACAGGGAAATAGGCCCTTACAAAGACGGGATCTTTGATACGCTTCCGCAGAAAGGAAAGAACCTGACTATCACCATTGACAAGAAACTGCAGGAATACGGGGAGGTTCTCATGGAGAACAAGCGAGGAGGAATCGTAGCGATAGAACCTGAGAGTGGAGAGATCCTGGCTCTTATCACCGCTCCTTCCTATGATCCTTCCATTCTGGTGGGCAGGCAGAGATCTGAGAATTATACAGATCTGTGGTACGACTCCATTGCCAAACCGCTTTACGACCGCGCTTTACTTGCAGAATACCCTCCGGGATCGCCTTTTAAGACGCTCAACGCACTTATCGCCCTTCAGGAGGGGGTTGTGGATACCGAAGACAGATTCGCGTGTAACAGGGGCTATTATTACGGTCGGGGAAGAAAGATGGGATGTCATGCACATCCGAGTCCTCTGTCCATGGTCCCGGGGATTGCCCATTCCTGTAACGCGTATTTCGCAAATGTCTACCGAAGGATCATAGAGAAATATCCTACCCCGCAACAGGGGGTGGATGCTTGGAAGCACCATCTGGAGAGTTTTGGTCTGGGGGATTATCTGGGATCTGATCTATCAACCGGGCGTCCCGGAAAGATACCTGGATCCGATTATTACAACGCGATCTACAATTATCCGGAGTACAAATGGTATTCCACCGCCACCCTTTCCAATGCCATTGGACAAGGAGAAGTGCTGATGACCCCCATACAACTGGCCAACATGACTGCCATCATTGCAAACCGGGGTTGGTTCTACACGCCGCACATCCTGAAAAAAGTTGAAGGCGATCCCCTGAAGGATAAGGATTTCACCAAAAAGAATTACACCACCATCGACCCGGAGCATTATGGACCTGTGGTAGAAGGAATGCACCAGGTGTATACCGGCGGTACTGCGTCCAGCCTGAGGATCCCGGGAATTGAAATCGCAGGGAAGACCGGTACCGCAGAGAACTTCATCAGGATCGACGGAAAGCGGATGCAGCTTACGGATCATTCCATTTTCGTTGCCTTTGCCCCTGTTGATAACCCCAAGATCGCCATTGCGGTATTCGTGGAGAACGGATACTGGGGAGGTCGCTATGCGGGAAGGATAGCCGGGTTGATGATCGAAAAATACCTGAAAGGCGAGATCACCAGGACTGATATGGAAGAATGGATCATGAGCCACAGCCTTGAGGAGGAATATGCCAAGCCGTACAGCGGCGAACCCTTTAAAATCAATATTTAATAAATGTCGAAAACCATTTCCAATTTCGATTGGCTTAGCATACTTATATACATACTGCTGGTTTTTATTGGGTGGGTCAACATTTATTCCGCTTCCCTGGCCGATACCTCTACCTCCCTCCTGGACCTGGACCAGATCTACGGAAAGCAGCTGCTGTGGATCATCCTGAGCATCCTGCTGATCACCATAGTGCTCTCTATTGAATCGAAATTCTACGAACGTTTTTCCAGTGTCATCTTCATCATTTCGCTATTCTCGATCCTGGGCCTCTTCTTCTTTGGAAAGACCATTAACGGGGCCACCTCCTGGTACGCAATAGGAGGTTTCACCCTCCAGCCTGCGGAATTTGCCAAGGTGGCAACTGCCCTGGCTTTGGCAAAGTTTGTCAGCGATATCCAGACCAACATCAAGAAGATCAGCGACCAGCTGAAAGCTTTCGTCATCATAGCCCTGCCCGCCCTGATCATCCTGCCCCAGCCTGATGCGGGGAGTGCCATGGTCTACTCGGCTTTCTTTTTTCCCCTCTACCGCGAGGGACTTTCCGGAGTCTATCTGGTGATCGCCATAGTGGGGATCATCACCTTTGTACTTACCCTGCTGTTTGGTCCCTGGTATGTAACCATAGCGGCCCTTGTAACTGCTGCTTTATTTTATTTTCTGAAGAAGAGAAAAGGCCCCAGCCTCATCGCTTATCTTACCATGGTGATCATGGCAAGTGCACTCTCCTTTTCTGTGAGCTATATCTTCGAAAATATCTTTGAACAGCGTCACCGCGACCGATTCAACATTGTACTGGGACGCGAAGTCGACGATCGGGGAATAGGCTACAATACCAACCAGAGTGAGATTGCCATAGGTAGTGGAGGCTGGCTGGGGAAAGGCTGGACGGAAGGTACGCAGACCAAAGGAAATTTCGTGCCCGAACAGCACACCGATTACATTTTCAGCACGGTTGGAGAAGAATGGGGATTTATAGGCAGCACTGTGGTGGTCATACTTTTTGTGCTCCTGATGGGTCGTATCCTTTACCTCGCAGAGCGCCAGAAATCACAGTTTAATCGTGTATACGGCTATAGTGTGGCAGGTATCCTGTTTATACATTTCGCTGTTAATATCGGGATGGTAATAGGCATTTTCCCCACGGTGGGAATTCCCTTGCCCTTCTTCAGCTACGGGGGCTCGGGCCTCTGGGCATTTACCATCCTGCTGTTTATATTCATCAAGCTGGACGCGGAGCGGATGAGTTTCTGGTAAAACCTTATCAGGAAGGAAGCGACCTTTGATCTGCTCCCATTGTTTTTCGGGAGAGCTGGTAAGGTTCCATCTTGACTCTTATCCTATTTCATCATGGAGCATGCCCTTACCCCATTTTGGAGGGTTATCGATGATGTATTGCGAAATTCGTTGATAGGATCCTTCGTTTCGGATGATGTGTTCGTAATAATTCCGTTGCCAGAACTTCCCCATACTGGCATTTTTTGATTTATTAATTTTCAGACATTCATTGGCGACTATTGATTTATAGGCGCCAACGATGGCGGATACGGTTGGGGCAATCCCTTGCTGTTGCCCTAATTGCGGTTGCCCGATTTTTGGCGCTTTTTGGGCAGGGGTAAACCCTGCCCCTACGGGTAGGCGTATTTTTATAATTGCGTGGAAATGGTCGGGCATGATTTGGAATACATCCTGTTCGAATGCGGGGAAACGGATGGATAATTTTATCCATTCCTGATGGGCGATTTGTCGTATTCATTCAATATCATTTTTCCGTTTTAATATGACCGAAACGCCTGGTTCTGTCCTGACAACAGATGGTTATAAAATTACATCCGGCCTGGGAATAATCGTAGCCGGTTAAAACGTATTGACCTGCGATGGTGGATAGTATTATTGTATTTCATGATTTCCCAGACTGTTTTTCAAATTAGGGAAATTCCTTAATAATGGCAGGTCGAGATTTCCCCCATTTTTGCGGCTTTGTTATAGTAAAAAATCCCGGCAGCACCTTGGCACCACCGGGATTTTGAAAATATTGTATGGATGATTAATCCTTCAGATTAGCAACTTTACTTCTCTTGATATTGTTCATCTTCATGTCTTCCAGCACGTTAATAGCTTCCTCCATATAAACGTCGCTGCTTAGGCTTTCATGCCACCTGGATCGTTTTTCTTCCAGGATGGTATCTGTAACGAACATCTCCCTTTCGTAAGGCAGAGATTCGAAAGTAAGATCAGTCTGATAATCGGAAATCTCTTCAAATCTGGAAGCCTGCTCCTCATTTTGTTCAATCTCTGCTTTATATTCCTCAAAGCTAAGTGGAAAAACACTTTCATCCCGCTGGTCCCTGATCCATTTGGCGTTTTGATCGATCAGGTTCAACTGCTCACTTTTCGCCATTCTTTCCTTGCTGTTACTGATGGTTTCCTCAAAATCGATATACCCATCCCAGACCTCATAATTGGCTGGTTCAATTTTGTCCCAGGGAAGTGGATTCTCCATATCCTTTTCCCCTATGTCGATATAGCTGTATCTATCCGGAACAACTACATCACTCTTCACGCCTTCCAGCTGGGTGGATCCCCCATTCACTCTGTAGAATTTCTGGGTGGTGATCTTCAACGCCCCTAAGTCCCCGAAGTCGCTGTTTCTAACCCACTGGTTCAGGTCGAGTACATTTTGTACGGTTCCTTTTCCATAGGTCTGCTCACTTCCAATGATAATGGCTCGTTTGTAATCCTGCATTGCGGCAGCAAGTATCTCAGAAGCAGAAGCCGAAAGTTCGTTTACCAGGATCACAAGTGGTCCGTCCCACAGTACGGCAGGGTTGGTGTCCTTCAAAACTTCCTGACCTTCCATTTTAGATTTCACCTGTACGATAGGGCCTTCTTTAATGAACAACCCGGCGATATCGACTACAGTTTTAAGGGAACCTCCCCCGTTATTTCGCAGGTCCAGTACAAGGCCTTCCATCCCCTGTTCTTTCAGGCGGATGATTTCTTTTTCAACATCGCTGGCAGCATTTCTGGCAGCGTAATTTTCCATGTCAAAGTAAAACTTGGGAAGGTTGATCAGCCCATAAGTGTGCCCATCTTTATCTACGATCGATGACTTGGCGTACGTCTCCTCCAGTTCCACCACATCCCTGGTAATCTTTATTTCTTCGGTGGTTCCATCGACCTTTCTCACAGTCAGGATCACCTTGGTGCCTTTTGGACCTTTAATCAGGTTAACTGCGTCATCCAGGCGCATTCCCACAATGCTCACCGCCTCTTTTTCATCTTCCTGTCTCACCTTGGTAATCTCATCGCCCACTTCCAGTTCCTCACTTCTCCATGCAGGACCTCCGGAAATGATCTCAATGATCTTTACGTTATCATTCTTTTTCTGAAGTCTGGCGCCTATCCCTTCCAGTTTCCCGGACATCGCCATATCAAAACGGTCTTTATCCTGGGGTGCGAAATAGAAGGTGTGCGGATCGAATTCTTCTACGATAGAGTTGATGTAAAGGCTAAACCAGTCTTTTCTTTCCAGGTCGTCGTTGAAGTCGAAATACTCATCCAGGGAAGACATGGTGATCTCTCTGGCTTCGGCTTCAAGTTCGGCGTCTGTTTTAGCTTTAAATGCTCTTTCAGCCTCGCCAGAGGCAGGTTTTTCGGAAACAGGTTTATCAGAATCTTTCTGAAGTTCCAGCTCGCGTTCCTGCTCTTCCTTCAGGTCGTAGTAATTGGCGATGGTACTAAACTTCAGCTGTTTTCTCCAGCGGTTCATCATTTCTTCTTTGGAGGATACATATTCTGTTTCCTCGTATTCTGTATTGATTACTTCCTCTTTGGAGAAATCGAAGGGGGTGGACAGGATTTCCTTATATCGCGTCTCGGCCTCCTGCATTCTCTTCTGAAGGCGGGTATGCGTTAGATCAAAGAAGCTGATCTCGCTGTTGTTGATCTGGTCGTCTATTTTGGTTTCGAAAGCCTTAAATTCCTCAATATCGCTGGCGTAAAAATAGCGTTTAAGTGGATCGAGTGATTCCATGTAGTCAGCAAAAACCTCTTTTGAGAAGGAATCGTTGATGTCTTTTGCATCATAATGACCATTTTCGAGGACATAGGTGATAAGCTCTATCAGGGTCTTATCTTTATTGGGGTCATCAAAACTTTTGGTCGTAAAACTACAGGAGGCGACTGCGAACAGCAGTACCAGCACTAAGATCTTATAATTCCTTCTCATCGCACTAAATATTATCTTCATTGGTTTTTCAACTACTATACATTAAAAACTGTGCCAATAGTGTTAAAGTCGCTCACTAATTGTTGAACTACGAATATAAGGTTTCCTCAGGAAATTACTTTATTTTAGCGCTTATTAAATTTTTCAGAATGTCACAAAAGAAACCCCTTATACTAGTAACGAACGACGATGGAATCACAGCCCCGGGAATCCGGGCGCTAATCGATGTCATGAAAGAGCTGGGGGATGTGATAGTGGTCGCGCCCGATAGTCCGCAAAGCGGGATGGGTCACGCTATAACCATCAGCAATACCCTGTTCTGCGATCCCACCAAAGTAGACGAAAAGTCCAAGGTCCGGGAATACAGCTGTTCCGGAACTCCGGCAGACTGCGTAAAGATCGCGACTCAGGAGATTCTTCATCGAAAACCTGACCTTTGTGTAAGCGGGATCAATCACGGGTCCAACTCCTCCATCAACGTGATCTATTCAGGCACCATGAGCGCCGCCGTGGAAGCGGGGGTGGAAGGCATTCCGGCTATAGGCTTCTCCCTGCTGGATTATTCGTTGACGGCGGATTTTGAACCTACCAAAAAATATGTCAAAGCAATCACCAGACATGTGCTGGAAAAGGGCCTGCCAAAGGGAATCGTACTCAATGTTAATCTCCCGAAACTAAAAGCTTCAGAGATAAAAGGCATAAAAGTGTGTCGCCAGGCGGAAGCCCATTGGGAAGAGGAATTTGACAAACGCACCAATCCACAGGGAAGGGATTATTACTGGCTTACCGGGAAATTCGTCAATGTGGACGAGGGTGAGGACAGCGATGAACACGCCCTCGCGCAGGGATATGTTTCGGTGGTTCCCGTTCAGTTCGACCTCACGGCACATCATTTCCTGAGAGAATTAAACACCTGGAAGCTGAATGATTAAAAGGGATATCTTTATTGGATTGTTGACCGGGATCCTGACCAATTTACTGGGAATGCTGTTCTATATCCTCATTTTCTCAAAACTTGGGATAGGAGAAAGCCTGAAGGCGGCTGCAGAAAATGATTTCCTGGGCACGCTGATCCTGGCGGGCGCGATCCTGAATTTCCTCCCCTTTTTCCTGTTCCTTCACAAAAAGAAGATATACCGCGCAAGAGGAGTCCTGATGGCCAGTTTCCTGGCGGCCCTATGTATGGTTTTCATAAAAATATATTAGGATGAAGTACTACCTTATTGCAGGAGAAGCCTCCGGAGATCTGCATGCCTCCAACCTGATGAAGGCCCTGAAGCAGGTGGACCCACAAGCTGATTTCAGATTCTGGGGAGGCGATCTGATGCAGCAGCAGGGAGGCAAGCTGGTAAAACATTACCGGGAACTTGCCTTTATGGGCTTTGCAGAGGTGCTGATGAACCTTAAAACCATCCTGAGTAACATCTCGTTTTGCAAGAAGGATATCATTTCTTATAATCCGGATGTACTCATTTTCATAGATTACCCCGGATTCAACCTCAGGATCGCCAAATGGGCCCGGAAAGAAGGCTATAAGACCCATTTTTATATCTCCCCGCAGATTTGGGCCTGGAAGGAGAACCGGATTAAGGATATTCAGCGGGATATTGACGAGATGTACGTAATCCTGCCTTTTGAAAAGGAATTTTACGAGGATAAACACAAATACAAAGTCCATTTTGTGGGGCATCCCCTGATAGATGCCATCGCCGATCGGTCGCCCATAGATGCTGAGGGCTTCAAAAAGAAATTTCAGCTGGACGAGCGCCCCATCATCGCCCTGCTGCCGGGAAGCAGAAAACAGGAGATCTCGAACATGCTGGAAATCATGCTCAGCATCACCGATGATTTCACTGGTTACCAGTTCGTGATTGCAGGCGCACCCAGTCAGGATGAGGAATTTTATCAGCAATTCATCAAAAAGAAGAACGTCCACCTGATCATGAACCGCACTTATGATGTGCTGAGCCTCTCTTCTGCTGCCCTCGTCACCTCAGGTACCGCCACTCTTGAAACTGCACTTTTCAAGGTGCCCGAGGTGGTCTGCTACAAAGGGAATCGAATTTCATATGAGATCGCCAAACGTATAATAAAACTGGATTATATTTCGTTGGTCAATCTGATAATGGATCGGGAGGTGGTAAAGGAACTGATACAGGCAGAGTTCAATCCGAAGAACCTGAAAACAGAACTTCAGAAGATCCTTTCGGAAGAACCCCGGAAGAAGATCTTCAGCGACTATTACGAACTGGAGCAGAAGCTCGGAGGTGCGGGCGCCAGCGAGAAAACAGCCAGATTGATCTACGAGACCATTTCCGCAACATAAGTGCTATGAATTTCAGATTTGCTGTTCTTATAATCTTATCCCTTCTGTTGAGCTCCTGCGGGGCCTCCAGGAAACGTATCTCCAATGTGGAAAAGACCTCAAGGGAACGTACAGAAATAAAAACGCAGAGGGAGGAGATCGTGGAGGAAATTGAGGAGGAAAGAGGGGTTGGGACAAGGCTTGCGCTGGAGATCAGCGAAAATGCCAAGACTTTTCTTGGCACGAAGTACAGGTATGGAGGTACAACAACAGAAGGCATGGATTGTTCTGGTTTGATATATACTGCCTTTCTGGAGGAGAATATAGAGCTCCCGCGCATCTCCAGGGAAATGTCCCTATTAGGTTCCCGTCTATATTTACGGGAGGTCGGGGTTGGGGACCTGTTATTTTTCGAGACAGACAAGAACAGGAAGGTCATCAATCATGTAGGCCTGGTGGTGGAGACCAGGGAAGAGGAGATCTTCTTCATACATTCCTCCAGTTCCCAAGGGGTGATAATTTCTTCTTTAAAAAACCCTTATTGGGAAGAGCATTTTGTGATGGCACGACGGCTGTTGTGAAGGTGCCGCTCCTCCGGAGCTGAAGGAGGTGGTTGGGCGATTGCTACAAAGATGTCCCTCCTCTGGAGGTGACGAAACCATGAAATGGCAATTACACAGCCCTGGAAGGGCGAAATATTTGTAGAAACGACACCTCCCACACAACATAGCCCCGGAGGGTTACACTGTAAAATATTTACCCTGGCCACTCCCTAATCCTCCCCTTTTTTCCTTAAATTTATTTCACTTCCGCGAGATTGGCTATGAAACTGCTGAACACAGCTATCATCCGCTTGACCATTGTCTTGCTGGCGGGAATTTTTACAGGATTTTACACCCCCCTCCCCCTCTCCTGGCTGCTCTTCCTTCTGGCAGGCCTGTTTATTATTTTCATTCTGGCATTTCTCAGATCCGAAAAACTCCTGGTACAGGACAAGTTTTTTGGAGGCAGCTGTCTTTCCCTTTTTTTTGTTCTGGGAATAGTGACCGTACAACTGCACCAGCCGGGGAACCAGGAGCTCCATTATTCCAATCAAAATATTAAGAAGGATTCATCTTTACTTGTCAGCATAACTGAGGAACTGAAACCGGACCTTTACCGGGAAAAATATGTAGCCGAGGTGCTAAAGCTGAATGACTCCAAAGCCCATGGAAAGATCCTCTTATTGCTGCCTCATAATGAATCAAACCTGTCAATAGGCGACAGATTTTTACTTGGATCCAGTTTGGATTCACTTCCAGCCCCCCTGAACCCACAGCAGTTCAACTACAGAAAATTCATGGCGAACCGGGGGATCCTGTTACAAACCGAACCCTCCCCTGCGGAAATCCTCTCCCTGGATCCTGAAGCACAGGATCCAAAGCAGGCGACACAGAATTACCGTGAAAAAATAATAACAAAACTCCGAAGGCAGAATTTCGGAAAGGAGGAGCTGGCAGTCATCCAGGCGCTGCTACTGGGGCAACGGCGAGATCTTTCACAGGAGACAAATGAGAACTATGCTGCGGCCGGGGTCATGCATATACTTGCGGTTTCAGGACTGCATGTGGGAATCATTCTCCTGTTACTTAACAGGCTGCTGTCTTTCCTTGACAGAAAAAGCTGGGGAAAGCTCACCAAAACTTTCCTGCTGCTGCTCCTGCTATGGGCTTATGCCCTGCTCGCAGGTTTCTCCCCTTCCATTGTACGTGCCGTCTGCATGTTCAGTTTTGTTGCCGTCGGCATGCAGCTCAAACGGCAGACCAATGTGCTGAACAGCCTGTTTCTTTCGTTGATGCTGCTGCTTTTGTTCCGTCCCAATTGGGCGAGGGAGGTAGGTTTCCAGCTGAGTTACCTCGCAGTAATTTCAATCGCCATTCTCCAGCCGCTGCTTTTCAATATGCTCGTACTTAAGAATTCTGTCCTCAGATATTTCTGGAGCTTATTTACAGTTACGCTGGCAGCCCAGGTGGGAGTGCTGCCTTTAAGCCTTTTTTATTTCCACCAGTTCCCCGGGCTGTTCTTTATCTCCAACCTCGTAATCCTTCCTTTCTTGGGAATTATCCTCGGGCTGGGGATCCTGATCATTCTTCTCACGATGCTGGACCTCCTGCCAGCAGTCCTTGCCCAATGCTTAAATTTTCTTATAAAAGGGCTGAACAAATTCGTGGAATGGATGGCCTTACAGGAGAACTTCCTGTTTCAGGATATTCAGTTTACGCAATCTCAGTTATTCGCGTTTTACGCCCTTCTGCTGTCGATAATTCTCCTTTGCAGGGGTTTTACTCTCAGGAGACTTTCGCAGCTTCTATGCGTCTCTATTTATCTCCAGGGCGTACTAATTTTTGAAGCTGTCAGTAAAAATGAAAAGGAACTGATCGTGTTCCATAAGAACCGACAAACGTTCATAGGTCAGACGAACAACAAGCATTTAATCCTGGCCCATAATTCAACGGATTCTGCCCGGTACCAGGGAATGGTCAGGAATTATATACTGGTTAAGGCAATCAATTCCTACGAATCAGAAGCCCTTCGCAATATATATTTCTGGGAAAACGAATGGCTGATGCTGATCGACAGTTCTTCTGTGTATCTCGTCCCGGGCCTGCATCCTGAAACGATACTGCTTTCCAACTCACCTAAAATTAATCTGGACCGACTGCTCCGGGACCTAAAACCAAAGCAAATAATTGCTGATGGAAGCAATTACAGAACCTATGTGAACCGCTGGAGGAAAACCTGCCGGAAAAAAAAGATCCCTTTTCACTATACCGGTGAAAAGGGATCTTTTATTCTGGGGAAACGAGCAGTTAATCTGCAAATTCCCCTTTAAAATTCTTTACATAGGCCAGCCAGTCTTCTTCAGATTTCAACTTCTTGTGATCATCTTTGGCAAAAACCTTCAGGAAGATCTCCAGGTCTTCAGGCGTCCTGTAACCTGTAAGCAACTGTACCAGCTCCCCTTTCTCATCAAAAAAAGCGAGGGTAGGATATCCTGTGATCTGCATGGCCTGAGAAAACTGGTGAGGGGAATTTCTCCCTTTCCTCTTGGCATCGTACCCGGGATTGGTAAAGGTCATTTCCTTGTAATTGATCTCCTCTGTTCCCTCGGCATTGAATTTTACTGGATAGTAATTTTTATTGATATAATCAGCCACATCCTCGTTGGAGAAAGTATTCCTGTCAAGCAATTTACACGGGCCGCACCAGGTGGTGTAGGCATCCATAAAGATCTTCTTTGGCTCCTTCTTCTGGGCCTCCAGGGCTTCATTCATCGTCATCCATTGAATTTCCTGAGCCTGGACTCCCCCAACAACTAAAACAAGTAATAGGCTAAATAATATTTTCTTCATCATTGCATATTTTTCCACTCCCATTCCAAAAACTGTTCCTAAATATTTAGTGGGGGAAATTTTTATCTGATTCCGTGCATCAGCTTCTTCAGAAGCGGATTTAATAACGCCACAACTACTCCTGCTGCAATCGGAATTATTGTAAAAATAAGGAAGAAAGTTGAAAGATCATATCTATTTGAAACTTCCGTGATCATTCCTCCCAGGGAACCTGCCAGCTTCTGCCCAATGGCAATCGCCAGGTACCACATCCCGAACATAAAGGCGATCATCCGTGCGGGCACCAGCTTACTGACATAAGAAAGTCCCAGAGGTGACAGACACAATTCTCCCAGGGTATGTAACAGGTACGCGAGGATCAGCCAGATCATGCTCACTTTGGCGCCTTCCGCGATGTCGTTGGAACCGAAAGCCAGCAAACCAAATCCAAGGCCTAGCAGGATAAGTCCAAAACTGTATTTCATGGCGGCAGATGGATTGTACTTGCTCTCCCACCATTTGGAGAAGAGGGATGCAAAAACAATGATGAAGAAGGAGTTCAGGATACTGAACCAGGAAACGGTGATTTCTGTAGTTTCAGCAGAATATTCCCTTACCAGCATCCAGATTACCAGCCCCCATATCCCCGCGAAACAGATGGCAAGGACAATATTGGAGCCAAGGATCCTCTTTGAAGTCTGCTTCCAAAGCAGATATAGTACCCAGGTAATGATCATCAGGGGTACCACGGTGAGAAGAGTATTCACCACATTAAATACGGAGGCTGAGAGCCCAGTGAGGGTACGGTCGACAGAATCCCTGGCGAAAATGATCAGGGATGTGGCACCCTGTTCAAATGACATCCAGAAAAAGATGGTAAAGAAGGCAAAGATGATAACAGCAATCAGCCTGTCCCTTACTACCTTGGCATATCTGGCGATCCGGGAGATAACCAGAATTAGGAAAAGGACCAGCCCAATAATAGCCATTCCCAGGGGCCCTGAAAATGGTTCCCCCCTGAAATCAAAAGGCATCACGGTGGGGAAAAGGTTAATATCTGATAGCCTCGAGAGAGGATCATTGATGAGATAAACGAATCCTATCACAGAAGACAATACTATCAGAATCTTATCGAAGGTGGTGAAAGGATTGTGTTTATGGGTATGGTCTCCCTTGGCTTCCTCGTCGGCCGTGTTTTCCAGTTCTTTGCTTTTGTCAGGCACTCCGCCCACGTTTCCAAACAAGGGTTTCGCCAGCCAGAACTGAAGCGTTCCCAGCAGCATGAAGATTCCTGCCAGCCCGAAGCCCCAACTCCAGCCTATCTTTTCAGCAAGGTAACCGCAAAGCATCATCCCAAAGAAAGCCCCGGCGTTCACCCCCATGTAGAAAATGGTGTAGGCACCGTCCTTCTTTTCAGGTTTCCCCTTGTACATTTCTGAAATGATGGAGGTGATATTAGGTTTAAAGAATCCTGTTCCTATCACGAGTAATCCTAACCCGAAATACAGAGAGAATTCTGTTTCCAGAGCCATGGCGGCATGACCCAGGGTCATAATAAAGGCTCCAACTATTACTGCCCATCGGTACCCGATGTATTTATCAGCGATCAGTCCCCCCGCGATTGGGGTGAGATATAATAATCCGGCGTAAGTACCGAAGAGAGCCCCGGCATTCTCTGTGGTCCAGCCCCAGCCCGGATTGTCGACCCCAACGATTGCCATTGTCAAAAAGTTCACCAGCAGCACCCGCATCCCGTAGAATGAGAAGCGCTCCCACATTTCGGTGAAAAAGAGGACAAATAACCCAGAGGGGTGCCCCAGGACGTTTGATTTAAAAAAATCCTGCTCCGCTGAACCTACTGCTGCCATTCCTATTTCTTCCTTTTATTCTTTTCTACTACATCCTCATCTCCCAGCTCAAACTGTTCCTGCTGTGGCAGTTCAGTTTCCTTATCCTCAATTCCATGGGTAAGGCGTTTAAGCGGTTTAAGCAACAGGATCACGATCAGACCGAAGAGACCAGTAAAGATGGTGATCGCAAGGAAGGTGCGGAATTCCCTTTGGGTTTCCACTTCATCTATGATAAATACTCCTGAATACTCCGTCGCGTCGCCCTGGGTAAATTTGAAGGTCACATGATAAGGCTCTGCCTCACTGACATTCTCCTCCCTCAGGATAGTCATAATTTCCTGTTTGTTCTCAGGATTTTCAAAAGCAATAAGGTCAAGTACCGGTTGTCCGGTCTCTATATCCACGGCGTTGAATTCCCCGCCCTCAGGATATACTACTGTACTAAAACTGAAGTCGTCACCTTTTACAAGGGTACTGTCGTTAGGATCAAGGAAAGAGGAAAGCTCTGCTTCCGAGGCAGTAAGATCGATGGCGATAGGCTCGCTCTGGGAAACTTCCCCGACTATACCCGCAACCTTATTCCCCAGACCTGTTGCAGCAAAATAAACCCCCATCATAAGGGATGCATATTTCACAGGGGCCAGTTTGGTAATAAAAGACAGGGCTACAGGCGAAGAACAAAGTTCCCCAATGGTATGTAGCAAATATGCAAGCGCTAACCAGTACATGGCTGATTTCTCATTTCCAGGATCAAATTCCTTCGCAGCAAGAGCCATAAAAATGAACCCGAGCCCCATTATGATAACTCCAGTAGCCATTTTGAACAAAGAAGAGGCTTCCTTGCTCTTCATCTTTCTTCTGGCCCAGAAATTGGCAACCAGGACACCAAACAGGATAATGAACAAAGCATTAAGCGACTGGAACCAGGAGGCAGGCACTTCGTTCCCGATAAGGGGAAGCGTAAATGGAAGCATCCTGTCGGTTTTTTCCATGGCATAGATATTCATCAAACCTCCGGCCTGTTCAAAGGCTCCCCAGAACACGATCACAAGGATGAAGGAAAGCAGCATTACCACATATCTGTCCTTCATCACCTGGGAGGTAAGGTCTTTATATACCATCAGCATCATTGCTGTCACCAGGGTAAGGAAAATAAAAAGGGCTCCATACGGAATGGATTCAAAAATCAGCCAATAGATCGAAAAAGCCATTAAAAGGGCAGAAATCGTAAGCTGAAGCGGAGATTTGAACAGATCCCCGAACAGGTCTCCAAACGAGGCCCCTGCATCTGTGTCCCCTTCAGTTTTTTCATAAAGATTTCCAACACTCACCAGAAATTTCTGTCCCCATAGATAAACAATAAGTCCTAAGGCCATGGCGATACCCGCAAGCCCGAATCCGAGATGCCATCCCATGGTTTCCCCTACATATCCAACAATCAGACTGGAAAGGAAAGCACCCAGGTTGATTCCGATATAGAAAATGGTGAATCCTTTATCCCTTCGGATATCCCCTTCTTTATAGAGTCCTCCAACCATTGTCGAGATATTGGGCTTCAACATTCCAACTCCCGCAATAATAAGGGCGAGCCCTGAATAGAAGGCCCACATTTCTTCCACTGCAAGTATTCCATGACCAAATACCAGCACGATTCCTCCAATAAGGACGGTTTTCTTCTGACCGAACAGCTTATCGGCGATAATACCTCCCGGAATGGAAGCCACATAGACCAGCATGGTGTACCATCCATAAAGTGCCAAAGCTTCAGCTGAAGTCCAGCCGAGTCCCGCATTTCCATCGGTAGTGGCGCTTACAAGGTAAAGCACCAGGATGGCCCTCATTCCATAGTAGGAAAAGCGTTCCCACATTTCAGTGAAGAAGAGAATATAGAGTCCAATGGGATGCCCAAATAATTCCTTATGCTCGGGCGCTGTTGCAGTATTTGCCATATTTATTCAGTATTGAGTATTGAGTATTGAGTATTTTCTTAAAGGTTTTCCTTAATGAAGTTGGTCATTAAAGTGTAAAGGTGCATACGGGTGTTCCCGCCATAGATCCCGTGATTCCTGTCGGGATAGATCCTCCAGTCGAATTGTTTGCCCGCCTGGATCAGCGCCTCGATCATTCTCATGGAATTCTGAACGTGCACATTGTCATCCCCACTTCCGTGGATCAGCAGATAGGCCCCTTTCAGTTTCTCCACATGATTTATGGGTGAGTTCTCATCATATCCCGAGGGGTTTTCCTGAGGGGTAGTCATATATCTTTCGGTATAGATGGAATCATAAAACCTCCAGCTGGTCACCGGGGCTACGGCAATAGCCATTTTAAAGGTGTCATTCCCTTTCAGGATCGCATTGGACGACATAAAGCCTCCATAGCTCCAGCCCCAGATTCCAATTCTTTCTTCATCAATATAGGTTCTTTCCCCAAGTTGCTTTGCTGCCTGGATAATATCCTCCACCTCGTATTTCCCTAGTTCGTTCTGGGTAACTTTTTTAAAGGCTGCACCCTTATATCCCGTACCTCTGGGATCAATGGCTACGGTGATATAACCTTCATTCGCGAGAAGCTGGTACCAGTAATCATTAGATTCAGCAAAACTGTTTGAAACTTCCTGTGAACCCGGGCCTGAATATTGACTTATAAATAATGGATATTCTTTATTAGGGTCAAAGTCAGCCGGCTTGATCATCCACATGTTCAGGTCGTTCCCATTAACATTGATGGTAGAAAACTCCTTTGGTGAGAAATTGTAGTCATCAAGCTTCTCAAGTAAGTCCTCATTATCCAGGATCTCCCGCACCAGTTTCCCATTCTTTGCCAGATGCAAAGTGTACTCCGGCGGAGTGGTGGCGCTTTCAAAGCTGTTGATGAAATAGGTATAGTCAGCACTGAAATCGGCGCTGTTCTGTCCCAGCTTCTCAGTCAGTCTTTCTTTACTTCTCCCGTTAGCCTTGATGGAATACACATCGCGGTTGATGCTCCCGTTCTCGGTACTCTGATAAAAGACCCTGTTGGAATCCTCGTCATAACCGTAATAATCAGTCACTTCCCACTGTCCCTCTGTCACCTGGTTTTCAAGTTTTCCATTGGAATCGTATAAGTAGATATGGTTCCAGCCATCCTTTTCACTGGTCCAGATGAAACTGTTGTCTTTAAGGAAGGTAAGATTGTCGGTGATATCCACATAGGCCTCGTCAGTTTCATTCAGAACCACTTTCGCAACATTGGTATCCGCATTCACAAAAATGAGGTTCAGGTTGTTCTGGTGACGATTAAGCGTCTGTACGCTGAGTATATTTTCCTTGTTGGTCCACTTGATCCTCGGGATGTATTCGTAATCCTCAAGTTCCACCTTGTCGGTTTCTCCTGAAGAAACATCATAAAAATGAAGTGTTACCACGGAATTCTTCTCTCCGGCCTTGGGATATTTGAAGGTGGTTTTGGTAGGATAGAGCTCCTGCCCGTAGACATCCATTGAAAACTCAGGAACTTCTGTCTCATCAAATCGCAAAAAGGCAATCTTTTCTCCGGTGCTGTTCCATTGAAAAGCCTGTACAAAGGAAAATTCCTCCTCGTACACCCAGTCAGTTACCCCATTGATGATCCTGTTGTCCACGCCATCCTCAGTCACCTGGGTTACTTCGCCGGAGTCGAGATCCTTGATATAGATATTGTTTTCGAAGACATAAGCCACCTTTTTATTATCCGGAGAAAGGGTGGGCTCCTGGATCTGCTCATCGCTGATCTTCTGCACCGATTTGTCCTCTACGTTATATACGTAGTAGGTACCACGGGTGGAGCGACGGAAGATCGGTTCCACTTCGGTGGCAAGGATGATGCTTTTTTCGTCTTCACTTAATTCAAAGCTTCTGAAGTTATCAATCCCTTCCAGATTGGCGCTACTCACCAGCGTCCCGGTCTTTTCACCGGTTTTATAGGAATAGACATCTATGGAAGAAGTACGGGAATTTCGGTCGAAGTTGAGAACTACATATTCTTTCCCATTCTTCAGAGACTGAAGAGATTCCATTCCCTCGGTACGGAAGCTGCCGTTCCAGATTTCTTCTAATGTTACTTCCTTCTGTTGGGCGAATGCCATGCTGCCCACCATAAGAAAGAGGACAATTAACCGGTACGATAATTTCATTGAACTTTATAAATAATATTGGTTCGCCAAGTTTACTAAAAAAAAGGCAAATAACGGGAGTGGGGAGTGTTAAATCAAAAGGTTATGTTAAAGCGGAACCGGCTGTTCTCAGCACCTGTGGTTCAACCGGCACCTGTTCACACTCCCGGGGGAATTTGAGGAATCAGCTGCCACAATCGGGGAAATAATCTGGGTATCGTATCTTTGTCATTCAAATAAAGATTTAGATGACTGAACTTATTGCCGGATTTTCGAAGCTCAGTAAGGAGGAAAAGATCGCCTGGCTGGGTCGCACCTACCTGAAAGACTCCCCTGAGGCGGCAGAGATCCTGAAACAGTACTGGAACCGGGAACCAAAATTACAACAGCTGCACGAGGAATTTGCAGAAAACACCATTTCCAATTATTATCTTCCTTTTGGAATCGCGCCCAACTTCATTATCAACGACCAACGTTATGCCATTCCCATGGTTATTGAGGAGAGTTCAGTGATCGCTGCAGCCAGCAAGGCAGCCAAATTCTGGGCAGAGCGGGGAGGATTTCGCGCAGAGGTGTTGGGCACCACGAAGATTGGGCAGGTTCATTTCATGTTTCCTGGGGAGACAGCCAGACTTAAAAAGTTCTTCCAGGAATGTAAGCCAAAACTGAGGGCAGCAGCCGCTTCCCTGACCCGGAATATGGAGAAACGCGGAGGAGGGGTCCTGGATATCGAATTAAAGGATAAAACTGATTCCCTGCCCAATTATTTCCAGCTGCACTGCACCTTCGAGACCAAAGATTCCATGGGAGCCAATTTCATCAATTCCTGCCTGGAGAAATTCGCCGCAACCTTTCGCGAGGAAGCACAGCAGTATGAATCTTTTACCCCCGAAGAAAAGAACCTCGAGATCGTGATGAGCATACTTTCGAATTACGTGCCTGAATGCCTGGTTAGAGCCGAGGTTTCCTGTGCGGTTTCGGAATTGGGGGATAAGGACTGTTCCGGGGAAATATTTGCAGAGAAGTTCCTCAGGGCAATAAGGATCGCCGAGGTGGAACCTTATCGGGCAGTAACCCACAACAAAGGCATCATGAACGGAATTGACGCCGTGGTGCTGGCTACTGGGAATGATTTCAGGGCAGTAGAGGCAGGAGTCCATGCCTATTCCGTAAAAAATGGCGCATACAGCAGCCTCACCCATGCCTCTGTGGAGAACGGCATCTTTAAGATGTGGATGGAGATCCCGCTAGCTTTGGGAACCGTGGGCGGATTGACCGCTTTACATCCCCTTTCCAAGGTAGCCCTTGAGATCCTGCACAAACCTTCGGCAGAGCAGCTGATGAAGATCGTAGCTGTGGCTGGGCTGGCACAGAATTTCGCTGCGGTGAAATCCCTGGTAACGACGGGAATCCAGAAAGGTCACATGAAAATGCACCTGCTGAATATCCTGAATCAGCTGCAGGCAGACAAACAGGAGAAAACACAGCTGGTGGAATGGTTCAAAACCAGGCAGGTTACCCATACCGCCGTGGAAGAGGCCCTTGCAAATTTAAGATCCTGATATGAAACGTTTCTACAGCCATGGAAAACTACTGCTCACCGGGGAATACCTTGTCCTCGATGGAGCTATCGGCCTTGCCCTGCCCACCAGATCAGGCCAGGCGCTTGAGGTGAACGACAGCAAAGACCCAGGAATTTCCTGGAGGAGCTACGACGAAAAAAACCAGGTATGGCTAGAAGACGAATTTCAGCTAACCGGCTCCGTAGTGACAGGAGCAAAACAGGATGAAGTGTCCCAGCGCCTGGCGTCCATACTTACGGAAGCCCATAAGATGAATCCTGAGATGCTTTCAGAGGAACGGGGGTACAAGTTATCCACTTATCTGGAATTCAACAGAAACTGGGGCCTGGGCAGCTCCTCCACCCTTATCAGCAATATCGCCCAGTGGTTTGATGTAGATGCTTACTGGTTGCTGAAACAGACCTTCGGGGGTAGCGGTTACGATATTGCGGCTGCACAACACAGCCAGCCTATACTTTATTCCTTGGAAGAAGGAAAACCCAGCGTGCTCATCACCAGCTTTGATCCTCCTTATAAGAAGAACCTGTTCTTCGTGCACCTGAACAAAAAGCAGGACAGCAGGCAGGCTATTGAACATTACAGGAAGCAGCCCCGGCATGAACTGGAAGCTGCCATCACTAAAATTAACGGCCTGACACATCAGATTCTTAGCTGCAGGAGCCTGGAAGAATTTGAACTGCTCCTGGAGATCCATGAAACCCTTATTTCCAATCTTATAAATACCCCGAAAATAAAAACCCGACTCTTTCCCGACTATTCCAAAAGCATCAAGAGCCTTGGAGGCTGGGGCGGGGATTTTATTCTCGCCACAGGAGGGGAAGAGGAGAAGGAGTATTTCAGGGGGAAGGGGTATGGGACGATTAT
>CAMPJY010000022.1 GCA_946887025.1 uncultured Salinimicrobium sp. | reverse complement strand
GTCGCCGCCTTTTTTTGAAACCCCCTCATCTTTGGATGTGGGGGTTTTTTTGTGGGGTATTTTTTTGCCACGAATGGCACGAATATTTTTTTATTATTATTTGTGGATTCGTGGCTGATTAGGAATGAGGGGAATCTTGAGATTCCCGCCCGGTTGCGTTCAGATCTGGAGATCTGACGCAGCGGCGCAGTAAGCTCAAAAAAATATTCGTGGATTCGTGGCTTCCTTTCTAATCAAAAAGGGCCTTCATGATTATTCCTATCCCCTTAAACAGGAGGAAAATGGCAGTGAACATGGCTGTAAGACCAAGAATAAGCACAGGAATGAACAGGGAATGCTCCTGATTCTTGAAGGAGCTGAACAGCACTACCGGACCTATAATTGCAAGAGGCAAGGCACCTCCCATGTATTTCAGTCCTTTTCCCAATAAAACTTTGTTGGTATGCTTCCTGTCCATTGTCTTACCTCTTTAGTGAATGCAAATTTACAACATTCCCCGGGCTTTCAGTTCGAGATATTTGTTGATGGTCTTGACGCTCAGATCTTCGGGCCTGGTAAGGATGGTCTGGATCCCGTACTTCTGAAGTTCCTTTACCATCAGGCGCTTCTGAAAGGAAAATTCCTCGGCAATGGTCTTGTCTATTACCTCCGGAAGGGTTTCGGCCGGCTGATCTGTGAGCTTATTCAGCTCCGTATTCTCAAAGAATATGACCACCAGCAGGTGCTTCTTTGAGATGGCCAGTAAATAGGGCAACTGTCGTTCGAGACTGCTGATATGTTCGAAATTGGTGTACAGCATCAACAGACTGCGCTGGGTGATCTTCTTTTTCAGGTGTACATATAAGAGTCCGAAGTCAGAGTCCCTGAATTGGGTATTGACGGCGTACAGAGTCTCCAGCAGGGAGAGCAGGTGGGTTTTTTTATTCAGGGCAGCTAAAAAACTGCCGATTTTATTCGAAAACGTAAGCAGCCCGACCTTGTCTTTGCGCTTGAGGGCGATATTGGAAAATGCCAGACTGCTGTTGATGGCATAATCGAGCAGTTTCAGATTATTAAAAGGCATCTTCATGCTGCGGCTGACATCGATGATGGAGTATACCGGCTGGGATTTTTCATCCTGGAACTGGTTGGTCATAAGACTGCCCTGTTTGGCAGAGGCTTTCCAGTTAATGGTCCTCACATCGTCCCCGGGCACGTAGTCCTTGATCTGTTCAAATTCCATAGTGTGGCCTATACGCCTTATCTTCTTCAACCCAATCTGGGAGATCCTGCTGTCAATGGCGAGGAAATCATATTTCTTCATCTGAATGAAAGAAGGGTAGACCTTGACCATTTGTTGGTTCTGGAATGAATATCTGCGCCTGACCAGGCGGAGGCCGGTGTAGGCGTAGATATTGAGTCGGCCGAAATAATATTCCCCCCTTTCCACCGGCCTTAAGAAGTATTCGAACTGAAGGCTTTCTTTTGCAGGAATGCAGAGTTTTTTCAGAAAATCCCTTTTCTGGAACTGGATGGGAATCTCATCAATCAGCTCTATGCGGATCTTAAAGGAATATCGGTTGGAAATATTCACCAGGACGGGATTTTCATCGCTGTTGGAGAATTTTTCCGGGACCTTCCTTTCTCCGATGATGGCTTCAGATTTAAACAGGGCGATGATATCGAAAAGGAAGAGGAGCAGCAACAGGACGCTGAGCACCCAGACCACCGGATACAGGGCAGGGATCCAATAGGAAAGGAGGAAGCCTGCAGCCAGGGAAAATATGGCCAGGAAGAATGGCTGTCCGACGTAAAGCGCCTTGAGGAATCTTATCAACTTATCGAGGGATTTCTACGGATTGGGTGATCATTTCTATGACATTTTCAGTAGTGGCACCCTCCATTTCCCGTTCGGGGGAAAGAATGATACGATGCCCCAGCACCGGGACCAGGGTCTTTTTAATGTCTTCAGGAATTACAAAATCCCTCCCGTTAATAGCTGCAAAAGCTTTGGAAGCATTCATAACGGATAGGGAGGCCCTTGGGGAGGCACCAAGGAACAAATGCGGATGATTCCTTGTCTTGATGACAATTTCGGCAATATAGGCCAGTAATTTTTCTTCTATCACTATCTCCTGGATCTGTTGTTTCAGCACTGCCAGTTTTTCGGGGGAAAGTACAGGGTCAATCTGTAAAAGTGGAGTTTCTCCCTTTCTGTCGTGGTGGGTTTTCAGGATCAGGATCTCCTCCTCGAGGGAGGGATAACCCACGTTGATCTTGAAAAGGAACCTGTCGAGCTGGGCCTCGGGGAGGGCATAAGTGCCTTCCTGTTCTATGGGATTCTGGGTTGCCAGAACCATAAAAGGAGGGGGCATCATAAATTCATTGCCATCAATGGTGATCTGCCGTTCTTCCATTACTTCAAAAAGGGCAGCCTGGGTTTTGGCAGGGGCGCGGTTTATTTCATCTATCAGCACCACATTGGAAAAGATGGGGCCTTTCCTGAATTCGAAAGCTGAAGTGGCAGCATTGAGGACGGAGGTCCCCAATACGTCACTGGGCATCAGATCAGGGGTGAACTGAATGCGGCTGAAGGCGGTTTCCAGGGATCTGGCAAAGAGTTTTGCGGTGATGGTCTTTGCCACTCCGGGTACTCCTTCTATCAGGACGTGACCATTGGCCAGCAGCCCCACTATCAGCAGTTCGATGAATTCCTCCTGTCCAATAATTATTTTTGAAAGCTGTTCCTTTAGGCGTTCTACCGATTCTTTAAGATCTTCAAGCGGGATACGCGAATTGAATTGTATTTCCTGGTCCTCCTGTGGTTCCTGATTTTCCATAGTTATTTACTTTTTATCGAGTCTATGGCCGAATTTAAGGCCAATAGTTCTTCTTTGGTAATATTGGGTTTAGTTTCTAATCTGTCTGCCATCTGAAAGAATTGCCTCACCTCCTCCACAGAGCTGCCGCTTTGTGCGGAGAGGTTTTTATAGAATTCTTCATCTATCGTGGATGTAGGCAGCCGGAAATGCAGCCGTACATATTCTAAAAATAAGGCAATCTTTTTGGATGCGATCTTTTTATAATCCTTTCTATCGAGATAAAGCCCCGCAATGGTCCGGGTGAAGTTATAGGTCTGGTTTTCCAGAGGTTTCACCACCGGGATAGCGCGCTGTTTGCGTTTCCCCTCGAAAAGCACAAAGCACAGGGCCCCTGCCAGAGTAAAGTAATAAGCCCACTTCAGGGGTTTGCTCCCCAAAAGAATGTACAGGGGGGAGGTCTGAAATACTTTCCCGTCTTTCTTGTACTCGTCCCAATACAGGACCGATTCCCCCGGCAGATAGCCCAGGGCACGTTCCACATAGCGGAAATTGTTTTCGTGCAGCAGAAAGAAGTTGGTGAAGGCCTGGGGGGTGGTGCTGAGCAGGATCCGGCCCTCTCCATGATCTACGGCTATAAAATTCACCTCAGGCTCCTCAATAAGCAGCGTGTCTTCATATAACTGGGAGACCCCAAGTACGGTATGGGCGGAGGTGTCAATTTCAATAAAGACGGAATGATAAACATCCTTGTCAAACAAATAGGCCTGGCTGCTTTTCAACTCCGGATTCACCAGATTCACCATAGGCTTGGATTCCAGGCCCTCCGCCGGAATTTTAGTGGCGACATTGAGCCGCAGGGTGTCCAGGAGGTTTTTGCTGAAGGCATCGGTGGCAAGGAAAAGATTATTTCCCTGCTCCACCCAATGCAGCAGCTTATCCAGCTCCTCATCATCAAATGCGAGATTGCTGTTGATGAACATATAGGTGCCTTGGGGATCGTTCTCACTCAGGAATTCGTAGGGAGGAAGTGCGACCTGCTGCATTTCCTTAAACTCCTGCTCCAGACTTTCATGAAGTACATAAGTGCCCATAGGGATCTTGTCCCTGGAAGAGTAACTCGAACTCCAGTTGACGGGCTCAGGTTCTATGGCCTCGAGATAGGTAAGAAAGCCTATCAGGAGCAGGAACACCAGGATCGCAATTTTATATAGTCTGCTCATGAGCTTTTCCGGATCAGGTCCTGCATTCTTTCAAATTCCCTTTGGCTTCTCTGGAACTGGGTTTCGGTAGCCTCAAAATTCCCGTACCAGACAAAATCGTAGATCCGCGTAAGCTGTTTAAACTGCTGCTGCAGCTCCTTTTCTCCCAGTTCCCGCAGATAATCGGCATCCGTCTTTCCGAAGTCGTAAGCTATGAGTTCCTTCTGAGTGAGTTGCTGAAGGATCAACAGAAAGTAATATCTGATGGCCAGCCTGAAATTCTTTTCCTCTATAGCCTCCTTAATAAGTTCAGAAATATTGCGCGACTTGATGATCTCCTCCTCCTCCGAAAGAAATACCTTTCCCGCCTCGGGTTCACTCAGAAGGCCTGCGGCCGGATTGATCCTGTTGAAGATCCAGACGGCGAGTAAAATGACGCCAGTCAGGACCAGGTAAGGCAGGATCTGAACAATAAATCTCAGAACAGAACTGGCTTCATAATCCCCGAAGATCCATTCCAGCAGTCTCTGATATTGCAGGCTTACATATCTTTTAAAGCGCGTCCACCAGTTGTCCTGGTCCTGCTCCCGCAGGTAATCAAATTCAGGGCTTGCCTTATATTCCTGAAGCTGCTCCTCCTCAAACTGCAGAGGGGTGGGGGCAGGGGCAGTATCCAGCTTCAGTTCCTCAATACCCGGATCCTGCACCTCCCGGCTCATCAGCAGGGGAGCATGAAAAAGGTACACAGAGAGTAAAAGAAGCAGGAAAAACTGGCGCATTAGTAATTATCTGTAGATCCTAAATTAGCAATGGTTTCATGACTTCCGGTAAAGTTCATTTTTTCATCAAGATTGTAATAAATAAAGGCGGTAGCAATCATGAGAATGGAATAAAGCAGGTATTGGGCTATGGAGGCGATAAGGCTTAATGCGATGTATATCCAGTCAAAAAATACCCCGGGATTGGCAACAGAACCTTCCTGGGCAACAGAGATCATCTTGATGAAAAGGTAGATGAACAAGGGGATCTGAAATATCAGGCCTATGAAATAGACCAGCAAGGCCATGACGAACAGGGACAGGAAGGTCATCCACCAGTTATCCCTGATAAGGGAAAAGGAATCCCCTATTGCATCGATGGTGCCCTTACGGGCAAATACCACGAGGGGAACGCAGAAGGACATGGGAACCCATAAGTAAATTCCCGGAAGTACGCATAATATGAGCCCAAAGAAAATAAGGATGGGAGCAAGGATACCTACCCCTAAAAGACTTCCGAAATCACTCTTTACTCCACTATAAACCTCGGTCTCATTCACCTTTCCTTTATTCTCAATATAGGATCGGATAAAGTGAAACACCGTTCCCTGAAGCAGGACGAAAAAGAGAATAAAGGAGACCACCAGCAGCAAGAGGGAGAGGAAGAATTGCCAAAGGTTGTCCTCCACGTTCAATTCCAGAAAAGGATTGCCCCCTGCTATATAGTAATAATAGCCAAGGCTTAAAGCCAGGACGACAAGAACGGGTCCTGCTATTTTCAGGATCAGCCTGAACAGCAGTTTGTAGTTTTCCCTAACAAATTTAAAGGTATCGGAAATGATCTCGCCCAACTCCCGCTGGCTTTTAAAGTTTATGTAGTTGTCGGTCATGAAGGTTTTTCTTATTTAATAGAATAGGATATACAATGTAATAGAATATAATAAGGGCAAAGGAGGCGCTGATAATGAGGATCGCGAGCCAGTCAGGCATTTCTGTACGCCGGGTCACAAACCCTTCCAAAAAGCCTGCAATAATGAAAAAAGGAACGGTGCTGATGACGATCTTCAATCCGGCTTTGACTCCTTTTACAAAGGAGGTCAGCCTGGTATAGGTTCCGGGAAAGAGGATACTTCTGCCAACCACCAGGCCTGCACAGCCTGCCACAATGATTACCGAGATCTCTATGGCACCATGTATCCAGATGGTGCGCACCGACTCCCACAGGAGTCCCTTTTCATAAAAGAAATATTGAAACGACCCCAGCATGATGGCATTCTGCATGATGACATAGATGGTGCCCAGTCCCAGGAATATTCCCATCACAAAGGCATAGAGAGAAACCCGGATATTATTGACTGTAATCCCGAGGAACATATCGAGTTCCCCCATTTGTTTATACACTGCCATCGGGTCTTCATTAGCGATGTTTTCCAGGGTCATGTTCACATAGGCATCCCCCATGATCATTCTTACGAAAGAACCGTCCCTGGAGGCGGAAAATGCCCCAACAATGGCAAAAAGACTGAAAACCAGAAAGGCTATGAGCAGCTGCTTCTGATAGTAATAAAATTCCTTCGGAAATTCTTTGGTGAAGAAGCTGATAAAGCGGTTCCGCGACTCCCTTCTGGTGGTGTATATTTTCTGATGGGCGCGGGAAGCCAGCATGTTCAGATAGCGATGCGTGTTGCTGCCGGGGTAAAAGGTCTGGGAATAGCTCAGATGATCGGTAACCTCCAGATAAAGCGGGGCAAGTACATCGGGAGAGACGGCATTTTTATTTTCAAGAGCCTTTTCGAACTTTGACCATTTATCCTTATTTTGCTTCACAAAAGCAGCCTCTCGCATTAATTCTGTATTTCTCTCAAAGAAACATATTAAATGGATAATTTTCAAATTGAAACCGCTCAAAATATCAGTATTGACCAAAATGTGGCGGGAATCGGGGAACGTATTCTCGCCTTTCTCCTTGATGCCGTGATCCAGGCTTTATATCTGGTGCTTGCGAATTATTTACTTCAGGGGGTGGATATGGAAAAAGGGCAGCTGTGGGTGTTCATCCTGGTCATGGGATTGCCGGTATTTCTGTATTATCTGGTCTGGGAGAGCTTCTGGAACGGCCAGACTCCCGGCAAGGCTGCCTTGCAGATAAGAGTGGTGAAGATGGATGGTTCAAAACCTGCCTTTTCAAATTATGTGACGCGCTGGCTTCTGCGACTGGTCGACATCACCATGAGCAGCGGGAGCGTGGCGGTGGTGAGTATACTTTTGAATGGGAAAGGCCAGCGATTGGGGGATCTGGCAGCAGGCACCACGGTAATTTCAGAAAGACCTCTGACCCAGCTTCAGCAAACCCTGATGGTGGATCTTCCTGAGGATTATGTGCCAAAATATCCACAGGTGACGGTACTTTCCGATAAGGATGTGGAAAATATCAAGACTCTGTACCGGAATTCCCTGCGTAATTCGAACCACCGGATCATCAATTCGCTGTCACAAAAAGTTTCCGAGCTGTTACAGGTAACCCCCCAGGAATTGCCTATGCAGTTTATCAAGACCGTTATTAAGGATTACAACTATTACACCCAGCGTTAATCCAGAAGCTCCACCGTCATATGGATATTCCTTAACGGCCACTCACTCTGGTCGACCTTTACCTTGTTAATGGAATCCACCACGTCCATTCCGTCTATCACTCTGCCGAAGACCGTGTGTTCGTTATTCAGGTGCGGTGCCCCATTCTCTGCCTGCACTATATAAAATTCGTAAGGAGAAGAGGCCTTACTGACATTCTGCTCAGAATATTTGGCTGCTGCAAAAGCGCCACGAACATTACGATGCCCGGCCTTAAATTCCCCGGGGATCAGGTAATCCCCGATGTAGTGTCTTTTCTTGTTGGTCGAAGGGTTATCTGAATTTCCTCCCTGGATCACAAAACCTTCGTCGACCCTGTGGAAAAAGGTATTGTCAAAATAATCGTGTTTTACAAGGAAGATGAAATTCGCCCGGTGAAGCGGGGTATCGTGGAACAGCTCAACATCTATATCCCCGTAGCGGGTACTGATGCGGATCCTGTCTTCAGGGTTCTCCTTCCCGTATTGGGTGAGGAAAGGGATCAGCTCCTCCTGCACGATCAGCGGTCCCTCAGGGCGTTTCTTCTTTTTTTCCTCCTGCTGTTGTTTTTCCAGTTCTTCTTTTTGTTGCAGACTATCCTGGGCAGCAGTAATTTCTGTGGGGGCAGCTGTGTTATTTTCTGAAGCAGATTTTTTATCTTCACAGCTTGCCAAAAAGGCGAAAAGGGATAAAGTAAGAAAAAGGCGACGCAGCATGGAATTCCAGGATTTTAAAGATAAGGTTTCGAATTTAAAAAAAATAACGCTACCAGGGGAGGAAGCTCATTATAAATTGGCACCCTTGTTCAGGGTACAGGAGCTCGAAAAACTGAATGGACAGAATGCTGATGCCAAAAATGCGGGGGTTTTGTCGGTATTTTATCCGAGTTCGGAGAATAAGGTGCATTTTGTGCTGATCCTTCGAAAGACGTATAAAGGGGTGCATTCCAATCAGGTAGGCTTTCCCGGGGGAAGAGTGGAGAAGGAGGATCGCGATCTCGAACAGACGGCCTTAAGGGAAACCGAAGAGGAAGTAGGAATCCCCCGAAGTGAAATTCAGGTACTGAAGAAACTTACACAGATCTATATTCCGCCCAGCAACTTCTGGGTCTATCCTTTCCTGGGAATTATGGAGCGTACGCCTGTCCTGATCCCCCAGGAGGATGAAGTGGAGGACATCCTGGAGATCGACCTGGATGAGTTTTTAAGCGATTCCTGCCTGACTACCCAGAAACTGAGCACTTCTTATGCTGAGAACGTCGATGTTCCTGCATTCCTGCTCAATGGTCATATTGTATGGGGTGCTACCGCCATGGTCCTCAGTGAAATGAAAGAACTACTGAAGCAGGTGCTGTAACCTTTGAAATCGTATATTTGTAGTTCTGTAATTACGTGATCGAACTATGGGATTGTTCAGGAAAAACCCTTTTGGACATATACTTTTTTTGAAAAAATGGCTTATCCGCATCTTTGCGGTTCTCACCCATAGGCGTTACAGGGGGTTCAACGAACTCCGGATCGAAGGTTCTGAGATCATCAAAAACCTGCCCGATACCAATGTACTTTTCGTTTCCAATCACCAGACTTATTTTGCCGATGTAGTGGCCATGTTTCACGTGTTCAATGCCAGCCTGAGCGGAAGGGTGGATTCCATCAAGAATGTCGGTTACATCTGGCAACCCAAACTGAACGTGTACTATGTTGCTGCCAAGGAAACCATGCAGGCCGGGCTCCTCACCAGGATCATGGCTTATGCCGGGGCTGTTTCCGTGGAGCGTACCTGGCGGGAAAAGGGGAAGGAGGTCCAGAGGAATGTGAATCTTGAGGATACCCAGAATATTGGGATCGCTTTAAAGGATGGCTGGGTGATCACCTTTCCACAAGGCACCACGAAACCTTTTAAGCCGATCAGGAAGGGGACGGCTCATATCATCAAGCAATATAAGCCCATTGTCATCCCCATCGTCATAGATGGATTCCGCCGTTCGTTTGATAAGAAGGGGCTTCGGATCAAAAAACGTGGAATCCTGCAATCTTTTCAGATCAAGGAACCGCTGGATATTGATTATGACAACGAGAGCGTGGAGGAGATCGTAAAGAAACTGGAATATGCCATAGAGCAGCATCCGTCTTTTCTGAAAGTGATTCCGCAGGAAGAGCTGGAAGATCTTGAAAACCTGAACCAGAAGAGAAGGTACAGTTACAAGGAAGATAATGATTCCTATTAAATTGTTGTCTTTTCGTGGGAATTCCTGTGGCAATCATTCACGTAATCTACAAAGATTTCCTCCCTTTCAGGGCTGTTTTTACCTCCAGAGGAGGGACATCTTTGTAGAAAACGCCATTCCACCTCCTCCAGGGCTTTAGCCCAATTGTAATCTGCTCAAAATTGGGCTAAAGCCCTGAACATTTAAAAATTTAAGGACCGGGGCTTGAAAGCCCCGGCAATTGAGAATTCTTTTAGGCTAAATCCGATTTGAACCCCGGGTTTCGGGAATCTGGAGATTCCCGCCCGGTTGCGCCAGGATCTGGAGATCCTGGCGCAGCGGCTGGAGCGGCTGCGGCGGCAGACTTTATTACATCTCCAGCTTTTTCAGCTCCTTATAGTTCCGCAACAGCTTCTTAAGCAGAATGCCGTAGATAAGTCGGTAGAATAACCAGATAATGCTCAGGATGATGGCAAGAACTATAATGCCAAGAAGTATAAACTTCACCCAGTCAAGGGTCTCATAGGAATATTTCGCGGTTTCCTCCACCTGCTCCATGGCCTGGTGGTTCCTCAGCATGAAATAGGCAAGGAAAAGGGAGGAAAGCCCCGAATAAATAAGCACATAAGCAATATAGGTCTTTACCGTCTTTCGGGTCCTGATAATATTCTCCATAAGGGTTGCGGCATCATCGGTAGTGGAGATCCGCCTGTAATTCCTGTAGAACCTGTAAATGAAGTAGAAGGTGATACAGTAACTCACCACGTAAAGCCCGATGGTGAAATTCTTGATATGAAGCTGTTGCATTTCCTTCCAGTAGCTGTCATCCGCAAGAAGGATGTTCAGGAAGGTAGACAGGAAAAGCTCCATGATGCTTATCACAAAAATCCACTTCACGATGGAGGAGGACTTTTTCCAAAGCATTTTATATATGTCGTTATAGGAGAGGTGCGGGAAATTTTCTTCCTGCTTTTTCCAGTCCTTCTTTAAAAAATCCAACTCTTCCATCGCTACGGATTTATGATGCTCTTTAATTTTGTTTTTATCCTGTTCATTTTTACTCTTGCATTAATTTCTGTGATCCCCAGGGTTTCTGATATTTCCTTGTATGACTGGTCCTCCAGGTACAGGAAAACCAGGGCCTTGTCGATATCATTCAGTTCCTTTACGGCAGAATACAGTAATTTCAAGTGAATCTCCGCCTCCCCATCATATTCCTGCGCACTAATACGATAACTGATCTCGTCAATATCCTGTGTCTTTATAGTTCTTTTAGATTTTCTGTAAAGGGTAATTGCGGTATTCAGCGCCACCCGATACATCCAGGTGCTGAATTTGGAATCCCCGCGGAATTTCGGGTACGCCTTCCATAACTGTATGGTCACTTCCTGAAATAGATCGTTGTGGGTTTCCTGGTCATTGGTATAAATACGGCAGATCTTATGCACTATATTCTGGTGCTTTTCCAGGTTGGTCACAAATTCATGTTCAAGATTTTTCTTCACAAATTGATTTCTGCTTCTATAGGTAGGAAAGTAAGGAGAAACGTTACAAATTTTGTAAATTTAAGTGCCCGCCGAACGATCATTTCCCCGGGTGGAAAATAAATCATTCTTATGAACATTCCTAATTCAGAAAATCCCAGAGTAGTTATAATCGGAGGGGGATTTGGAGGTATTTCCCTGGCCAGACAACTTATGGATGAAAAGCTGCAGGTGGTCCTGCTGGACCGGCAGAATTATCACACCTTTCAGCCTCTGCTGTACCAGGTTTCGACTTCCGGCCTCGAGCCTGATTCCATCGCCTATCCTTTGCGAAAAATAACCCGTCACAGTAAGGAGGGGTTTTTCAGGCTGGCGGAAGTCGAATCCATTTCTCCTGAAACCAATAGCATTCATACCAACATTGGCGAGCTTACATATGATTATCTCGTCATTGCCACGGGTTCCAAAACCAACTTCTTTGGCAATAAGAGTATCGAGGAACACGCCATGTGGATGAAGACCATTCCCCAGGCGCTCAACATCAGGAGTCTTATCCTCGAAAACCTGGAGCAGGCGGTGATCACCGATGATCCTGCAAAACGTAAGGCCCTGCTGAATTTTGTGATAGCAGGAGCCGGACCTACGGGAGTGGAATTGAGCGGAGCCATAGCGGAAGTACGAAATTTCATCGTGCCAAAGGATTACAGGGACCTCGATCCCAAGGAGATGAAGATCCACCTCATTGAAGGACTGGATCGGGTACTGCCTCCAATGAGTGAGACTGTTTCAAAAAAGGCGGATAAATTCCTGAGGGATCTGGGGGTGGAGATCCATTTGAACACCATGGTACAAGCCTATGACGGAAAAAGGGTAACCACGAACCAGGAGGGGCTGTTTTTCGATACCTCTACCTTTATCTGGGCAGCAGGGGTTTCAGGGGCTCCCATAGAAGGGCTGGATGCTTCTGCCCTGGTAGAAAGGCCCAAGAGGTATGATGTAAACGTGTTCAATCAGGTCAGGGGCTATGAGAATATTTTCGCAATTGGAGATATTGCACTTATGCAGACCGAAAAATATCCCAAAGGGCACCCCATGGTGGCCCAGCCTGCCATACAGCAGGGAAAACTACTAGCCAAAAACCTGAAAAGGATTCTGAATAAGGAAAAAATGCAGCCGTTCAGCTACAGGGACAAAGGAACCATGGCTACAATTGGAAGAAACAGGGCGGTGGTGGATATGGGGAAATTGAAGTTCGGCGGTTTTTTCGCCTGGTTCATCTGGATGTTCATTCACCTTTATTTCCTGGTGGGGTTCAGGAATCGCCTGATCACCTTTTTTAACTGGGTGTACAATTATATTAATTTCGAGAAGGCTTCAAGGCTGATCATCCGGCCTTTCAAGAGTAATAAAAAGAATCTGGAGGTGGATCAGAAGAAGGTTTAAAGGGGAGAAGGGAGGAGGATAGCCACGAATTCACGAATGATTATTTTTTAAAACAGCCTGGAGGGACGACACTTAGGCGAACCGCAGGGGTATAAAAAAAGGCCCATGAAGGGCCTATCTACAATTAATATTTAATTGATTTACATGGTGATCTCGCCACAACCTACCCTGGCACCGGCAGCACCGGAAGGCTGGGAGGTGAAATCGTCAACACCTTCGTGGATCATGATCGATTTTCCAACAATATTTCTTTGTTCGTCCTCACAACCGATACACCATTTGTCAGTGGTAAAGGTGATGCTTCCATTTCCATCGGCATCTACATCAAAGTTACCAATGTCTCCGCGGTGGTATTCACCTTCGCCCCATTTCCCATGGTCTTCCATGGTAGGGTTCCAGTGTCCTCCGGCTGAACTTCCATCCTCTGCAGAACAGTCGGCTTTTTCGTGAATATGAATGGCGTGCTGGCCTTCGGTAAGTCCTGAAACGGTGGCAGTCAGGGTGACTTCCCCATTTTCTTCCGTAAATACAGCTTCTCCCGAAAGGTTGCTGTTGCTTCTCGGTTCAATATTTATAGTTAATTCCTGTGGTTCCTCAGTCTCCATTGATGCGTCCTCCGCCTGGGTTTCGTCCTGAGTTTCCAGAACATTTTCCTCCACACGGTCTTCCGCGCTTTGGTTTTCGTTGCGACAGCCAGTCAAGATAAGGGCGGCCGAACATAGGATTGCTAAACTTAGTTGTTTCATAATAGCGTGAATTAATGATTAATTAGTGTTGCTAAATTATGGGGAATTAACGGTTTTGCCAAAATTTTAAGCTTGACTTAACAGCAGCAGCCTCGAATCTCTGTAGGTTTTTAGAATTTTGTGAAGCAATTTTTCTACCGAAGTCTGGTGACGATCTTTGATTTGGCTTCCAAGGTTCTGTGCACCGGACATTTATCGGCGATTGTGAGAAGCTTCTCCTGCTGCTCAGGGGTAAGCTTCCCCTCGAGCTCAATGGATCGTGTAAACACCTCTAATTTGGCTGCCTCATCCTCACAATGCTGACAATCCTCGGCATGCTCGCGGGAATGACTTACATGAGTCTCGACGTTCTCCAAAGGCCACTTTTTTCTTTTGGCATACATCTGAAGCGTCATGGAAGTACAGGCGGCCAGTGCGGTGGCCAGAAATTCATAAGGGTCGGGGCCAAGATCTTTCCCTCCAAGTTTTACGGGCTCATCTGCCAGGAAGAAATGGTTCCCGGCTTTGATCTGGGTGGTGAAGCCTTCCTTTCCCAGGTTTGCCACGACCTGGTGTTCGGTATTGAGTTTTTCTTCCACGGGCACCTCTACATAGCGCAGAGCCCAGGCCGCAATGACATCTCCCGCATACGTGGAATCTTCTTTGCGGGACAACATGTGATCGGCCCCATCAAGTGAAATAAAGCTTTTCGGATGCCAGGCAGCCTCGTAGATCTCTTCGGCATTTTTGATCTCCACAACCATGTCCTGAGGGGAATGGAGGACCAGAAGGGCCTTTTCAAGATTGCGGACCACAGATTTCATTTGTTTGGTGTCCAGGTCTTTCAGGAACTGTTCTTTAATGGTGAAATCTCTTCCTCCCAGGTTTACATTTGCCAGGCCCTGCTTCTTTATTTCCTTAATATCAGACTTCAGCAGATGGGTCACGTGTTTAGGGGAAGAAGGAGCTGCGACCGTGGCAACGGCTTTTATGGAAGGAAGCTCTTGTGCGGCAAAGATCACGGCGGCCCCTCCGAGGGAGTGGCCAATGATAAGGGTGGGGGCTTTGTGTTCGGTTTTAAGATATTCCGCTGCTGCCAACAGGTCTTCGACATTTCCTGAAAAATTGGTATCTGCGAACTCCCCCTCGCTTTCGCCGAGGCCTGTAAAGTCAAATCGCAGGACACCGAATCCGTTATTGGCAAGGGCTCTAGCAATGTTCCTTGCAGCAAAGAAGTTTTTATTGCAGGTAAAGCAGTGGGCGAAAAGCACATAATTGTGCGGTTCCTGATTTATGGGAAGCTCCAGATGTCCAGCCAGCTGATGCCCCTGAGTGTTCTCGAATTCAACCTTGGTGTATTTCATACCTCCTGAGATTTGATCTATTTAAGGTAGTCAAAAAGGGGCATGCGTGCAAATTTTCCGGGAATCTGGAGATTCCCGCCCGGTTGCGCTCCGATCTGGAGATCGGGCGCAGCGAGGATAAAAAAAGGCCGCCGGAGATATCCGGCGGCCTTTTTCATTGAAGAGGAAAATCCTAATCCAACTCCTTAATCTTGATATTTCTGTACCATACCTTGTCCCCATGGTCCTGAAGGGCGATATGGCCGCTGTGATACTTCCCGAATTCGGTCCAGTCCTTGAACTTGGAATTTTCCTTCAACTTGTCCCATTCTTCGCCATGAAGGGCGAATTCGACAATTTTGGTGCCGTTCATGGTAACGCTGCCCAGATTCTCCTTATGGTTGATACGGATGACGGTTTCATTCCATTCCCCTACAGGCTTAGTCGCATCTTCAGATGGAGGTACCATATCGTACAGAGCACCGGCCTGTCGTATAGGTCCGTTGGCTGCATCAGGGTGTTTCTCGTTGTCCAGCACCTGGATCTCAGGACCGGTCAGGTAAGGTTCTCCGAGAGAATCGCTCTCCTTGACACCCCACATGATCCCTGAATTTCCGCCTTCGGAGATCTTCCACTCCAGGGAAAGCTCAAAATTGGTGAATTCCTCTTCCGAAATAATGTTTTCAGTGCCCGATCTTTCACCTTCGGAAGGGGCAAAGGCCAGGGCACCATCCTCAACGGACCACTGAGTCGGGTCAGCATCGGAGTTGTAGACCTTCCAGCCATTCAGGTTCTCGCCATTAAACAGGTCGATCCATTCGTTGTTGTTTTCCGTGGTATCTTCCATGGCAGCGGTTTCGGTTTCTGTAGTTTCGGTTTCAGTTTTCCTGTTGTTGTCATTGCAGCCTACAGCCAGTACTGCAGCGGTAAAAAATAAGCTTATTCTTTTCATATTTATGGATTAGTTGGTTCCTAAAATTCTCTTCAGTTTTTCTTCATCAATTTCGGCTCCTGCAAAATCGTCAAAACGTTTTTGGGTAGCTTCAATGATATGTTTTTTAATGAATGGCGCCCCTTCCCTGGCTCCCTGTTCAGGGGACTTGATACAGCATTCCCATTCCATCACCGCCCAGACATCGCAGCCGTATTCGGTGAGTTTGGAGAAGATGTTCTTGAAATCCACCTGTCCGTCCCCGGGGGAACGATACCTTCCGGCGCGATTTATCCAGTCCTCGTATCCCCCGAAGCTGCCTTTTTTTCCGGTAGGATTAAATTCGGCGTCCTTCACATGGAACATTTTGATATAGTCATGATAATGGTCTATATACTCCAGGTAATCCAGCTGCTGTAAAACGAAGTGGCTTGGGTCGTACAAAATATTCACCCTCTTGTGGTTGTTGGTAGCCTTCAGGAAACGTTCAAAGGTCACTCCATCGTGGAGATCTTCCCCCGGATGGATCTCGTAACATACGTCGACTCCCTGTGCGTCAAATTCATTCAGAATGGGCAGCCAGCGCTCAGCCAGTTCTTTAAACCCTAATTCGACCAGACCATCCGGGCGCTGGGGCCAGGGGTGCATGGTGTGCCAGAGCAGGGATCCGCTGAAAGTGCCATGTACATCAAGGCCAAGGTTCCTGCTTGCCTTTGCAGCAGCCTTTAGCTGATTGATGGCCCACTCAGTTCGTTTTTTAGGATTATTCTTGCAGTCCTCTGGTGCAAAATTATCAAAGAGCAGATCGTAGGCAGGATGCACAGCAACCAGCTGTCCCTGAAGGTGGGTGCTGAGTTCTGTGATCACCAGGCCGTAGGATTCTATTTTGCCTTTAAGTTCATCACAATAGGTCTTGCTTTTCGCAGCCTTTTCCAGATCTATCAGGGCCGCTTCGGTGGTAGGGACCTGAATCCCTTTATATCCAAGGTCTGATGCCCATTTACAGAGCCCGTCAAGCGTGTTGAACGGCGGCTTGCTGTCCATGAACTGGGCCAGAAAGACTCCGGGACCTTTTATGGTGCTCATTTGTTTCATGCTGTTGATTATTTTGAATTTTACTCATCCAGGCTTACCCATACATTCCCTTGAGAATGCGAGGCTACAGCCTTTTCAATCAGGTTCATGCCACGCAATCCATCCCGGATAGTCGGGAATTCTCCCGGATGATAATCCTCTCCTTTAATGGCTCTTGCGACACCACGGTAAATATTTCCCATGGAATCAAAAATACCTTCGGGATGTCCGGGAGGCAGTTTGGTACCATCGAGGGAGAATTCACTGTTGTAGGCATGTCCCGGTTTCAGCACTCTCAATGGTTCTCCATCCTGTAGCAGATATAGGTAATTCGGATTCTCCTGCTCCCATTTAATTCCCGCCTTGTCGCCATAAATGCTTACCTGAAAGTTGTTTTCTTCCCCGGTAGCGATCTGGCTGGTCCTGAGGACCCCTTTCACGTATTCAGAGAAGCGCAATAAAATGGTACCATCTATATCCATCACATTGTCAGCATACAGGTGGTTCAGGTCTGCAAGAATCTCTTTTACCTCAAGTCCTGTAACGAATTCAATCATGTCAAACCCATGGGTTCCGATATCCCCAACACAGCAACTGATACCTGATTTTTCGGGGTTCAGCCTCCAGGTATTGGAGCGCTTTTCCTTGTCGTGGATGATTGGGTTTATCCATCCCTGGTAATATTGTACGTCGATCTTCTGGATCTTTCCAAGTTCCCCATTATGGATCATTTCCCGCATCTGCCTTACCATGGGATAGCCGGTATAGGTGTAGGTTACCGCAAAAATGCTGTTGGTTTTTTTCTGGGTCTCCGCAAGTATCTTCGCCTCCTCGTAGGTGGTGGTCATGGGTTTTTCACAGATCACATGAAAGCCATTTTCCAGCAGCTTTTTGGCCATTGGGAAATGGAGGAAGTTGGGAGTAAGAACGGAAATAACCTGCATGCGTTCCGCCTCCGGAAGTTTATTTTCCTCGGCTATGAGTTCGTCCAGGTCCTTGTAAATATGGTCTGTTCCGATACCGATCTCCTTGGCGAACTTTATGCTTTCTTCCTTATCGGGATTAAATACACCTCCTATCAGTTCATACTGGTCATACATGGAGGAGGCTACCCGGTGAAGGATCCCGATGAGGGAATCTCCTCCGCCTCCCAGTATGCCCAGTTTAATTTTTTTGCTCATAATTATTTTCTGCTTGTTTTTAAATTTCTATACTGTCTTTATCCACTTTTTCATTTTTGAAGAAGATGGTGAAGAGCACCAGGACCGCAAGAGCAAATAATGCAGGGAAGACCCAGATGGACTTCCAGTCGTGTAGGTTTTCCTGTACAATATATGCATCAGTGATGAGTCCGGCAACATAAAACCCGATCAGCATTCCTACTCCGTAGGTTGCCAGGGTAATAAGTCCCTGAGCTGAGCTGCGGAAACGTTCCCCTGCTTTGTAGTTGGTATAGATCTGTCCTGACACAAAGAAGAAATCGTAACAGATTCCGTGCAAGGCAATTCCGATGATCAGCATATACATTTGCTCCCCGGTGTCGCCGTAAGCGAACAGCAGGTAACGAACCGTCCAGGCAAGCATTCCTGCCAGAATGGTCATTTTAAATCCGAACTTCTTGAAGAAGTAGGGCAGCAGCAGCAGGAAGAGCGCTTCGGAAACCTGGCCAATGGTCATCAGCCCAGTTGGATTTTCGGTCCCTATTTCAGATAAAAAAGGATTGGCGTTTTGATAATAGAATGCCAACGGAATACAAATAAGGATGGAGGCCAGGAAGAACATCAGGAAATTCCTGTCCTTCAGCAGACCTAAAGCGTCCAGTCCCAGCAACTCTTTGTAGCTCACTTTCCGGTTTTTGTCGACCGTTGGAGGGGTCTTTGGAAGGGTGAAGCTGAAGATCCCCAGTACTGCGGAAGCTATGGCCACCATCAGGAAGGTATTCTGCAGCATTCCTTCCTGTCGGGCTTCGGGTGAATCCCAGAAGAAAACATAGCTTATCACCAGGCCTGCAACGATCCATCCGATGGTTCCAAAAACCCTGATGAAGGAGAATTCCTTGGCGGGATCCTTCATCTGGTTGAAGGAAACGGCATTGACCAGGGCCAGCGTTGGCATGTAAAGGATCATATAAACCAGTACTAAGGGATAAAAGGTAGCGAAATCTTCACTCTGGTACATAAAATACATCAGGACGGCTCCTATCAGGTGGAGGATACCGAGGATCTTTTCCGCGTTAAAATAGCGGTCGGCGATGAGTCCGATGATGAAAGGGGCAATAATAGCGCCCCAGGACTGGGTGGAGAAAGCTGAGGCTATTTCGGTTCCGGAAGCCTCGAGGTTAATCCCTAAATAGGTGCCAAGGCTTACAAACCAACCTCCCCAGATGAAGAATTCGAGAAACATCATTAAGGAGAGCTGAAAACGAGTAATACTTTTCATGGTATAATTTGAAATTGTTTATTCCTGATTAAGTTTACTACCTTCTTCTATAAGAAGTTGTTTGGTGGCCATGATGCCTTCCTCGGGGGAAAGTCTGCTGCCTTCATATTCAATCCCAACAAAACCGGTATAGCCTGCATCCTTGACAATTTGCAGCATCTTTCCATAATCAATGGTGGTTTCCTGTCCTTCTTCATTAAAATCGTAGGACTTTGCACTTACTGCCTTAGCAAAGGGCATCATTTCCTCTACGCCCTGATATTTGGGATATTCTTCGGTACAGGAGGCTTCCCATTGTTTTCCTCCCTCTCTCTTTATGCAGAAATTCCCGAAATCCGGAAGAGTCCCGCAGTTGGGAAGGTTCACTTCTTCCATCACGTCTACTAACATTTCAGCATTGGAGGAAAAGGAGCCGTGATTTTCGACTAGTACGTTTATTCCTTTGGTAGCTGCATATTCGGATAACTTTGTTAATCCGGCCACTGAATTTGCTTTCCATTCTTCAGGCTCATCGCTTCCAAACAGATTTACTCTAATGGAATGGCAGCCCAGAAATTGTGCGGCATCCACCCATTTCTTATGGTTCTCGATAGCCTGATCACGTTTTGCCTCATCATTAGAGGCAAGATCACCTTCGCCATCCACCATTATAAGGACGTTTCTTACGTTGAAATCTTCACTCTTTGCCTTCAGGGTATCCAGGACCGCCTGCATGGCAGCTTCAGGATCTTCGGCATTTTTGAATTTTTCTGCATAGAAACCGCTGACGTATTCAATGCCTTCAAAGCCCATTTCGCTTGCTTTCTCTGCAAAATCCATAGGATCGAGTTCACCCGCAAAGATGGGTTCGTTCAGGGACCATTGGGCTAGTGAAATTTTAAAAAAGGGGTCCTTAGCTTCATTTTGTGCTTCAGCAACAGGAACTTCGGATTCTGATTTTTTGGATTCTTTACATGAGAGAATGGATGTAGCCAGGAATAGGGCAGCAAAAAGGTGGGGGAGTCGGGTTCGGAACATTAAATTGTTTTTTGGTTAGTATTAATTAAAAATTTCAGAAGTTTAAAATTAGGCTTTTTTTTAAAGTTGCCTAAAAATAATCTTAAATTTATATATTTGGGAATTACCATCAACTAGAACATTAAACAAAAACACTTGTGAGTACATTTTACCAAAATGATTCCTTCGATGCCATTGTCGTTGGAACTGGGATCAGCGGTGGCTGGGCCGCAAAAGAACTGACTGAAAAAGGATTTAAGACTTTGGTGCTTGAGAGGGGCCGAATGGTTAATCATATCAAGGATTATCCCACCATGAACGATGATCCCTGGGATTATAAATTCAAGGGACAGCTGCCTCCGGAAGAAATTGCAAAGCAACATAAGCAGGCTCGAACAGGCTACACAATCAATGAAAGCAGCCGTCACTGGTTCGTCAATGATTTAAAGCACCCTTATAACGAGGTAAAGAGGTTCGACTGGATGCGGGGGTACCACGTAGGAGGAAGATCGCTGATGTGGGGCCGCCATAGTTACCGGCTGAGCGACCTGGATTTTACAGCCAATCAAAAAGACGGGCATGGGGTAGACTGGCCAATCAGGTATAAGGATATTGCACCCTGGTATGATTATGTGGAATCCTATATTGGGGTAAGTGGGGAACGTTTGGGGCTGTCTCAGCTGCCGGATGGGAATTTCCTTCCGCCCATGGAACTCAACTGTGTTGAAGATCATTTGAGAAAGAGCATGGAGGAGAATTTTGAGGGCAGGGTACTGACTCCCGGCCGTGTAGCTCATATTACCGGAGATAAGAAATTTGAAGGAAGAACCTCCTGTCAGTTCAGGAACAGATGTATAAGAGGCTGTCCTTTTGGAGCCTATTTCAGCAGTAACTCTTCAACCCTTCCTGCAGCCGAACGCACCGGAAACATGACCCTCAGACCAAATTCCATTGTAAGTGAGGTGATATACGATCCTGAAACTAAAAGAGCCACAGGCGTAAAAGTCATAGATACGGAAACTAAGGAAACAATGGAGTACAAAGCCAATGTGATCTTCCTTTGTGCTTCCGCAGTTGCATCTACAAGTATCCTGATGCAATCGAAATCGGATCGTTTCCCGGACGGAATGGGGAATGACAGTGGGGAACTTGGCCGTAATGTCATGGATCACCATTTCCAGGCAGGGGCTCAGGCCAAGGTGGATGGTTATGAAGATATGTACTACAAAGGAAGAAAGCCGAACGGAATCTATCTTCCACGTTTCCGAAATATCAACGGGGATGAAAATCTTAGTTTCACCCGTGGATACGGTTATCAGGGAGGTGCCGGACGGGGTGACTGGTCCACAAGCATAGCTGAAGCCGCCTACGGAAAAGACCTTAAAGAGGCAATTATCGAGCCGGGAGGCTGGACCATGGGCTTAATGGGCTTTGGGGAAACACTTCCGTACCACGAGAACAAAATGACCCTGGACTACGACAAGCTGGATGACTGGGGGCTGCCTACCGTGACTTTTGATGCCGAATTCAAAGAGAACGAGCTGCAGATGAGGAAAGATATGGTAGAGCAAGCAGCGGCGATGCTGGAGAAAGCTGGTTTCAGGGATATAAATGGGTATGACCGACTCGGAGCTCCCGGATTGGGAATACACGAAATGGGAACTGCCAGAATGGGAAGGGACCCAAAAACATCCATCCTAAATGGCAATAATCAGGTTCATGAGGTGCCGAATGTATATGTCACCGATGGTTCCTTTATGGCCTCGTCCGGATGCCAGAACCCGTCCCTGACTTATATGGCCATGACGGCAAGAGCCGCAGACCACGCATCTAAGAACTTTAAAAAATCTAACGCTTAAAAAACAACAGAAATGGATAGGAGACAGGTATTAAAGAATTTAGGACTTGGCGCCGGATTTTTAGTTGTTGGCCCATCGACTCTAAGTCTATTACAGAGTTGCGTCAACGAGCCCCAATACGATTGGAAACCAAGCTTTCTAAGTGCGGGCGATGGTTTTGCACTAACGGAAATCCTGGATATAATAATTCCAACCACTGATACCCCTGGTGCCAGAGATCTGAATCTGGCTCATTTTATAGATTCATATATGCACCAGATCGTTCCAAAGGAACGCAAGGAGGAATTCAACAGGGGTGCAGTTGCTTTTTCCAGGGCTTTCGAAAGAGAATTTGATAAAGAGGTGGGAGAAGGAACCAAGGAAGAATATGAGGCTATTGTTGCAAAATATCTCAAAGCAACTCCGGAAGAACAGGAACTTTTTATCAAGAGGAATACAGAAACCCAGGACCCCATGGATCAGGACCCTAAGGAAGACCTGAATCCTGATGGCGATGCGTTTTCTTATTTGAAAAATGTAAGGGATCTTGGTATCTGGTCCTGGAAGACCAGTGAGGAGATTGGAGAAAATGTATTGTGGTATGATCCTATTCCAGGGGAATATATTCCCTGTGCCCCCGTGGAGGAACTGGGGAATGGAAGAGCCATGTCACTTTAAAAAAACCTGACAGGTCTTTTTAAAGTGTTAGGTTAGTAGTTGAAAAAAAAAGGGGAGGTGATTTCACCTCCCTTTTTTTTATCGTCTTCGCCAGTTTCGGCGATCGAACTCTCTTCGATCATAAAAGGAGTCTTCATCAGA
>CAMPJY010000021.1 GCA_946887025.1 uncultured Salinimicrobium sp. | reverse complement strand
ATCTCTACACCGCCTTCTGTACCACCTCAAACACCTTCTGCCCGTCGCATTTAAGGGTTTTGGATGGATATTTCAGCAACAGCGCATAATCGTGGGTAGCCATCAGGATGGTCTTTCCATTCTTGCTGATCTGCTGCAGTACCTCCATGATCTCCACGGAAGTCTGGGGATCGAGGTTCCCCGTGGGCTCATCGGCAAGGATAAGATCGGGATCATTCAAAAGGGCCCTGGCAATGGCGACTCTTTGCTGTTCCCCTCCTGAAAGCTGGTAAGGATTCTTGAAGCCTTTAGTTTTCATGCCCACCTTGCCCAGAACCTCTTCTATCTTGTGGTCCATGGCAGCTTTGTCCGTCCAGCCGGTGGCCTTCAGCACAAACAACAGGTTTTCGTTGACATTCCTGTCGTTCAGGAGCTTGAAATCCTGAAATACCACGCCCAGTTTGCGTCGCAGATAGGGAATGTCCTTTTCTTTTAAAGTCCGCAGATCGTAATCCACTATGCTTCCTTCCCCTTCAGTTAATGGAAGGTCGCCGTATAGAGTTTTCATGAAACTACTTTTTCCCGTTCCTGTCTTTCCGATCAGGTAGACGAATTCCCCCTTTTTAATCTCAATATCGACTTCAGAAAGAATAAGAGTTTCGCGCTGGTATATGGAAGCGTCTTTCAGGTATAGAACTGTATCGGACATAAAAATGCTTTTGTTGAGGTAAAAGTAAGAAAGAGTTGCCTATTATTATGTCTGGTTATCTCACAAATCCCACCAGGTTATCGATCCTTCTGTATTTCAGGGCGCATTCCTCGATGCAGTTGGGGTAGATGAATAAAAGATCGCCTTTTATAGTGTACCTCATACTCAGGGCTTCTTCCCCGCAGCCGATAAGGATCTTTTTATCCTCAGTTGAATATTCCGCGACATTGACATTGGCTTCGGGGCACCAGGAGGTGCTCCTTTTCACTTTTGAATCCACTCGGAATTCCACCGTTTCAGAACGATCGGCCGGGATGAAAACAGATTGTGAGCCGTCATTCTGGAGGGTCTCTATCAGTTCCCATTTGCTGACCAGGTCAGGATCTCTTTGAGGTTCCTCGACGGAACACGCAGTGGTAAGGGCCATAAAGCCTAAAAGGAGGGCGGTAGTAAGTCTTTTCATGTAGGGCATTCTTTTCGGGGGCAAAATATAAAATTTATATCTAATAAACTGAGTATTATTTCTTTATAAAATGTAAAAGTTTGGAAAAACCGGCAGTCTTTGCCACTTAAAATACAAAAACCGCTCCAGTTTATGGAGCGGCCTTGGGTACAGATAATAAATTAATCTTAAATGTCGTCGAAGCTGATATCAGTAAAAGCTGCAGCAGAGGGGGAATCCACCTTTTGCTCCAGGTTTTCTTCCTCTCCCTCTTTTTTAAAGTCTTTCTGATGGCGCTCGCTAATCACTTCCTCTCCCTTTTCCTTCAGGATGAAGTCTGTCATCTCGCTCAGAGTCTCGTGAAAACCTTCAAAATCCTCTTTGTACAAATAGATCTTATGCTTTTTGTAGTGAAAAGATCCATCGGCATTGGTGAACTTCTTACTTTCGGTGATCGTCAGGTAATAGTCATTCGCTTTGGTAGCCCTCACATCGAAGAAGTAGGTTCGTCTCCCGGCCCTCAGTACTTTTGAAAAAATCTCTTCTTTCTCAATCGTTCCATTGTCGCTCATAATCAAAATGTCTTTAACGGTTTGTAAATTCTAAGTCTCAAAAATCTAAAAATTATTAACATTCTACAACTTATTTTTACATTTCTTTTTCACTTAATTGTTTTAGATAAAGCTCTTTGTAGTAGCCCTCCTTGTTGAGCAGCTGCTGATGGGTTCCTTCCTGGATGATTTCTCCCGCCTCGAGAATAATGATCTTATCCGCATTACGGGCAGCAGAGATCCTGTGGCTCACCAGGATGCTGGTCTTGTCCTTGGAGATACGCAGGAGGTTCCCCAGGATCTCTTCCTCGGTCTCTGTATCCACCGCAGAGAGGCAGTCATCAAAAAGCAGGATCTTGGGGTCCCCTATGATGGCGCGGGCAATGGAAACCCGCTGTTTCTGCCCTCCAGATAAGGTGATGCCCCTTTCCCCGAGGACGGTGTCATAGCCTTTGCTGAAGCCTGCAATATTGTTGTGGACGGCAGCATTCTTTGCAGCCTGATATATTTCTGTTTCGGTGGCGTCGGCTTTTCCGAATTTAATATTGTTCCTGATGGAGTCGCTGAACAGGAATGCGTCCTGAGGCACATAACCTATGGCCTGTCTCAGCTTTGTCAGGTTCATCGTGGAAATATCTTTTCCGTCTATCAAAATCTTGCCGTCTTCCACATCGTACAGCCTTCCAATAAGATCGAGAATGGTGGATTTCCCTGAACCCGTTTTCCCAATGATGGCGAGGGTTTCCCCGCTTTTCACGTCAAAGGAGACATTTTTGAGAGCCGTAATATTGGTGTCCTCGTAGGTGAAGCTTACGTTTTTGAAACTGATGTTTCCCTCAATCTGTTCAGGTCCCGAGCTGGGGTTCTGGATCTGGGGTTCCTCCTTCAGAAATTCATTGATCCGCTTCTGCGAGGCAGCCGCCTGCTGTACAATGGAGGTGACCCAGCCCACCGTAGCCACAGGCCAGGTAAGCATGTTCACATACAGTAGAAATTCCACAATGATCCCCAGATTGGCAATTTCCCCATTCACATACTGCCTTCCTCCCACATAGATTACCAGTACATTGCTGACTCCTATCAAAAGCACCATCAGGGGAAAAAAGAAGGCCTGCACCTTCACCAGGTCGATGTTCTTCTCCTTGTTCTCGTTGGATAGATTTTCAAAGGAGACATTCGTCTGAGGTTCCAACCCATAGGATTTGATCACCGAGATCCCACTGAAGCTTTCCTGGGTAAAGGTGTTGAGTTTGGACAGGTACTGCTGGACGATGGTACTCCGCTTGTTAATGGCGACACTGAGCTTATAGATGGCAAAAGAAAGAATGGGCAGGGGAGCCACCGCATACAAGGTGAGTTCCGGGGCTTGGGTGAACATATAGGGGATGACGACTATGAACAGGACTGTCGTCTGAATGCTGTACATGATGGCGGGTCCCAGATACATTCGCACCCGACTGACATCCTCGCTGATACGGTTCATCAGATCCCCGGTCCTGTTCCTCTTGTAAAAGTTCAGCGAGAGGTCCTGGTATTTGCGGTAGATCTCGTTCTTCAGGTCGTATTCTATGTGTCTTGATACCACAATAAAGGTCTGCCGCATCAGAAAGGTAAAGATTGCTGCTATTAAAGTGGCGCCCAGAATCAGTAAGATGTTGGTAATGAGCTCAGAACGCACCTGGGAGATATCGGTTGTTTCCCCCAGGACATAGTTTTCAATGGCGGCGGTGGATTCCCTTATAAGACGTGGGGTGACAAGGGTGAAAAGACGTGCAAGTACAGTGATGAAGGTCCCGAGTATGAGGTGCCATTTATATTTGAGAAAGTATTTGTTGACGTGCTTTAATTCTTTCATATGAGGGCAAAGGGCAGATTTTTTTTCATATCCATAATTTAAGAAGGAATTATACTAGGGAAAATGAAATATTGATTATTTTTGCACTGATTTTTAATGGAATGAAAATCGCTATAAAAAATTAATTATGACAGTTGATGTTCTAAAGTCAAATGAACTTAAAAAAGTCGCGCCTGTTTTTGGGCAGCTATCTTTTGATAACCACGAACAAGTGGTTTTCTGTAATGACAAAGATACAGGTTTAAAGGCAATTATTGGAATTCACAATACAGTTTTGGGACCTGCTCTTGGGGGGACCAGGATGTGGAACTACACCAGTGAGTGGGATGCGCTGAACGATGTATTGAGACTTTCCAGAGGGATGACCTTCAAAAGTGCCATTACAGGCCTGAATTTAGGAGGGGGAAAGGCTGTTATTATTGGAGATTCCAAAAATGACAAGACGCCTGAGTTCATTACCAGGTTCGGAGAGTTTGTTCATTCCCTGGGTGGAAAGTACATCACTGCAGAGGATGTGGGTACAACTACCGCCGATATGGACCTGATCAGAAAAGTGACTCCTTTCGTCACCGGGATTTCAGAAGAAATAGGAGGGGCGGGAAATCCATCCCCTATCACTGCTTACGGAGTATTCATGGGAATGAAGGCTGCTGCCAAATTCCGTTTCGGTACTGATGACCTGGAAGGTAAAAAAGTACTGGTTCAGGGAATAGGCCACGTGGGAGAAGTGCTTGTGGAGCATTTATCCGGAGAAGGAGCCGAGATCTACATAACCGATATCAATCAGGAGCGCCTGAAAGAGGTGAGTTCCAGATACGATGCCACCATCTTCAGGGATGAAGATATCTACAGTGCCGATATGGATATTTACGCGCCCTGCGCCCTGGGTGCCACCATCAACGATGACACGGTGAACAGATTGAATGCCAAGGTTGTTGCCGGTGCTGCAAACAATCAGCTGGCAGACGAGCAGAAACACGGGAAGATCCTGAAGGAGAAAGGAATTGTCTATGCTCCTGACTTCCTGATCAATGCCGGAGGTATCATCAACGTTTATGCGGAGCTGGAAGGCTACGACCGCAAAGAGATCATGCGCAAGACGGAGAATATTTACAATACCACGCTTGAGATCCTTTCCAGTGCCGATGCCAAGAAGATCACCACTCACGAGGCTGCCCTGCTGATAGCGCAGAACAGGATCGACGTGAGAAAAAAACAGAATTTAGGCTAAGCCGTTTTTATAATAGTAGTATTTTTGCAGGGCGAAAGAAAGATCTTTCGCCCTGTTAATTAAAAGTTCTTTTACAGTTATGTTGACCAGAAGACATATAAGGGTTAAAGTGATGCAGTCGCTATACGCGTACTCCCAGAGCATGAATGATAATTTGGTGTCGGAAGAAAAGTTTCTTCTGAAGAGCATGGAGGAAATGTACGATCTCTTTCTGTTGCTTTTGGACCTGATGGTGGAGGTGAAAAAAAATGCGGAGGATTATATGGAAAAATCCCAACAGAAGCACCTGCCTACCGAGGAAGACCGGGACCCCAACCGGAAGTTTGTCAACAATGAACTGATCGCCCTGCTTGAGAATAACAGCACCCTGAGCAATGCCCTTGAGTCCAGAAAGCTGAATCACTGGAAGCAGGATGATGAATACGTGGACATTCTTTGGAATGAACTCAGGGAAAGCGAGCTTTTCAGGGAGTATATGTCTACAAGAGAATCAAGTTTTAAGGAAGACAAAGAGTTTGTTATCGATGTTTTCAAGGAAATTATTGCTCCCAATGAGAAACTGTATGAGTATCTCGAGGACCGTAAGCTTACCTGGCTGGACGATTTTCCCCTCGTGAATACCGCTATTCTGAAAATGCTTCAGAAACTGAAGCCAGGAAAGGAACACGCCATCACCCGTCTCTTCAAGGACGAGGAGGACAAGGAATACGCAATCCAGCTCTTTAGAAAAACCCTTCTCAACGACCAGGCCCTGGAGGCCGAAATGGAGGGGAAGACTCCAAACTGGGACAAAGAAAGGATAGCAGAACTTGATACCATTCTCATTAAGATGGCCCTGTGTGAATTCCTGAAGTTCCCTTCCATCCCGGTAAAGGTGACGATCAACGAATACCTGGAAATTGCCAAAGAATACAGTACTCCAAAGAGCAGCATCTTCATCAATGGAATCCTTGATAAATTGTCCAAGGAGTACCATGAATCCGGGAAACTTAATAAAATGGGAAGAGGACTTTTGTAATGAATAATTTTTCTTATTTTTAATCCCTATAAACTAAAATTAAAAATCATGAAAAAAGGATTGTTGTTATTGGCAGCGGTTGTTGCCATGGCCTTTACTTCCTGCAAGGATAATGCGGCCGAAAAAGTTAAAGCTGAAAACGTGGAGGAAGCTGCAGAGCGCGATGCACAGGCAGTAGTGTATCCTGAGATCTCCTTTGAGGAGACCGAACACGACTTCGGGACTATTGACCAGGGGACTGCGGTAGAGCACACCTTTAAATTCACCAACACCGGGGATGCGCCATTGGTGATCACCAACGCTACCAGCTCCTGTGGTTGTACTGTTCCTACCTGGACAAAAGAACCTATTGCTCCCGGAGAAACAGGGGAGATGCTTGTGAAGTTTAACGGAAGTGGACAAAATCAGGTAACTAAAACTGTAACCGTCACAGCTAACACTGAAGCGGGTACAGAACAATTAAAAATTAAAGCTTTTGTGACTCCTAAGGAATCATAGTAAAAGCAGGAAAATAAAGAATGGATAACATAGCACAGTTTGCCCCGATTATTTTAATGTTTGTAGTGGTGTATTTTTTTATGATACGCCCTCAAATGAAACGTGCAAAGCAGGAAAAACAATTCGCCTCCGAACTTAAACGAGGAGACAGGATCGTTACCAAAAGCGGAATGCATGGCAAAATAATCGACTTTAGTGAAAAACAGGATGCGGTAATTATTGAAACCGGTGCCGGAAAGATCACCTTCGACAGATCCTCCATTTCCATGGAGATGTCTCAGAAGCTGAACGCCCCGGTGAAGGAGACGAAATAATCCGGAATCTTAAAATAAAAAAGGCCCCAACAGAAATGTTGGGGCCTTTTTTTATTATTTGAATTCCATTGTTCTGCTGCGCCTGATCTCCAGATCAGAGCGCAACCGGGCGGGAATCTCCAGATTCCCGTTTCCTCTTTCCTGCTGCCACGGCAGGGGGGTGGATTAACAGTTCTTATACTTATCATATAGCCCTTTCCCCTCCTTAATCATTGGAGTGATCTTCTCCAGCCTTTGCATTCGCGTGGCTTCGCGTTTGGCTTCTGAAATATGGGTGGCATATTCCCGCTGCTTCCCGGGGGTTAGCTTTTCGAACTGTTCCTTTAAGGAGTTGTCCGCCTTAAAAGCAGTTTCCAGCTCGACCGGGATGAGCAACTCCTTTTCAGCCCTGTCGGCCTTAATCTCTTTTCCCTCCCGCTGATTCTGGATCGCTTCCAGGACATATTTCCTTATCAGTTCAGTGTTGAGTTCATCCCCCTCCTCAAATCTCATCTGCCGCATGGCTTTGGTCTTCTCCTCCTGTGCGTTCGCCAGCAAAGCCGTGTTATCTTTAAGAAGGGCTCCCTGAAAGAACCACAGCCCGTAATGGTTTTTAAAGCCACTGAGGCCTACCACGTTCTTTCCATTGATGGTATAGGTAGGGGAACCCCATTTAATGGTTTCCTCCAGCCCCGTAGAGAGAAGCATTGCCCTTAACTCGGTTAATTGCGCCTCCCATCTGGGATGCCTTTCAAGGTACTCCTCAACGTTACTGACTGCCATATTACTGATTTTAATGTTTATGATCCTATTCCTGTGATTTTTGCTTTTCAGCCGTCAGTTCTGCGATCTTCACTATCACTTCGACTGCTTTCTGCATGCTTTCCACAGGAACGTATTCGTATTTTCCGTGGAAGTTATGGCCTCCTGCAAAAATATTGGGGCAGGGGAGACCCATAAAACTCAGCTGCGCCCCGTCTGTCCCTCCTCTTATCGGTTTAATTATAGGCTGGATTCCCACTGCCAGCATGGCTTCTTCCGCAAGATCCACTATATGTTTTACCGGTTCCACCATTTCCCTCATATTGGAATACTGGTCCCGGATAGCGACTTCCACACAGTCGCTTTCGTATTGGGTACAGATCTCTGCAGCCAGATCTTTCATGATCTGCTTCCGGGCTTCAAAGTGTTCCTTCTCGTGGTCGCGGATGATGTATTCCAGCCTTGTTTCCTCCACATCGCCCTTGATATCACTTAAATGAAAAAAGCCCTGCCGGTCTTCGGTATGTTCCGGTGTTTCCAGCCTCGGAAGAGAATTGATGAAATCCTGGGCAATATAGATACTGTTGATCATTTTATCCTTGGCGTAGCCGGGATGGACGCTTTTTCCTTTGACGGTAACAATGGCTTCCGCAGCATTAAAATTTTCGAATTCCAGTTCCCCGATTTGGCTGCCATCCATGGTATAGGCCCACTCTGCACCAAATTTGGCGACATCAAATTTGTGGGCTCCCCTGCCAATTTCTTCATCCGGGGTGAAACAGATGCGGATCTTCCCATGCTTTACTTCGGGATGCTCCCGAAGATACTTCATGGCTTCCATTATTTCCGTGATCCCGGCCTTATCATCTGCCCCGAGCAGAGTGGTTCCATCGGTAGTAATTATGGTCTGTCCTTTATATTGAAGCAGATCCTCAAAATAGTCAGGTGAGAGGATGATCTGTTTTTCCTCATTCAGGACAATATCCCCGCCGTCATAGTTCTCGATTATCTGAGGCTTCACATTTGTTCCGGAGAAATCGGGAGTAGTGTCAAAATGCGAAACAAAGCCAATCACCGGTACGGGATGCTCCACGTTAGAAGGCAGGCTGGCCATTACATAAGCGTTTTCATCAATGTCAACTTCCGCCAGGCCAAGGTCCCGGAGTTCTTCCACCAGTTTCTTTGCCAGGTCCCATTGCTTTTCGGTACTGGGAGTGGCGGAGCTGGAAGGGTCACTCTGAGTGTCAATAGTAACATAACTTATAAAACGATCAATAATTTTCTGCTTGTCAGTCATTTTTCTGCAATTTTTAATCAAAAATAACCATATCTAGAACAGCCTCAAAGAATTTAAGAAAAACAATTGAGCCGAAATCCGGGGATTCGGGAACTTCAAATTTTCAATACCTTTGTCAAAAGATATTCCTCTATGTATAAATCTGTCGTTAGGCCGCTGCTATTCAAAGCGGATCCCGAGAAAGTTCACCACTTCACCTTTGACGCGCTCCGAAAGCTTTTTAAAGTGCCCGGAATGGATGCATTCGTAAAGCGTAAATTCGAGGTACGGGACCCTTTGCTGGAACGGGAAGTCTTTGGGCTGAAGTTCAGGAACCCGGTAGGACTTGCTGCGGGTTTTGACAAGGATGCGAAACTGTATCAGGAACTGTCGAATTTCGGCTTCGGATTTATTGAAATAGGAACCCTCACTCCAAAACCACAACCGGGGAACGAAAAGAAGCGGCTTTTCCGCCTGAAGGAGGACCAGGCGATCATCAACAGGATGGGATTCAATAATGGGGGAGTGGAAGAAGCTGTTTTAAGGCTCCGGAAGAACAAAAATGTACTTATTGGAGGGAATATAGGGAAAAACAAAATCACGCCAAATGAGAAGGCTGTAGAGGATTACAGAAGCTGTTTTGAAGCCCTGTTTGAATATGTAGACTATTTCGTGGTGAATGTAAGCTCCCCTAACACCCCCAATCTTCGGGAACTTCAGGATAAGGAGCCCCTGACGAAGCTTTTGAAGGAACTCCAGGTTCAGAATAATCAAAAGCCTTCCCCTAAACCCATTCTCCTGAAAATCGCCCCCGATCTGACTGATTCCCAGTTGACAGACATCATCGATATTGTCCTCGAGACAGGGATTGCAGGGGTGATAGCTACCAATACGACCATTTCCCGGGAAGGTTTAACTTCAGAAAACCGGTCAGAAATGGGGGGCTTAAGTGGAAAACCATTAAGAAAACGCTCCACCGAGGTGATCCGCTTTCTTTCCGAGAAGAGCAACAAGGCTTTTCCAATAATAGGGGTGGGAGGCATTCATTCTGCAGAAGACGCTTTGGAAAAACTCGACGCAGGCGCCAGCCTGGTACAGTTGTACACCGGATTTATTTACGAGGGGCCGCAGCTGATCAAGGATATCAACCTGAAACTGCTCGAGCGGATTAAAAATGTGCATTAGTGCCGGAACAGATCCTTCCTTTTCTAACAGCTTCCATCCTGCTCACCCTTTCCCCGGGTCCCGATATTATTTATGTGCTGGTACAGGGGATGACCAATGGCAGAAACCATGGAATAGTGACGGCCCTTGGCCTGGTCACGGGCATCATTATCCACACCAGCTTAGTAGCCTTCGGGGTTTCGGCTGCAATCCGGGAATCTGATTCTGTTTTTCTGGCTATTAAGATCTTTGGGGCGCTCTATCTGTTTTATCTGGCCTATAAGGTTTACAGGTCGGATGGCTCCATTGAGGTGGATTCGGGAGAAGTCAGAAAAAGAAACTATTTCTCGTTGTATAAGCAGGGGTTCCTCATGAATGTGCTCAATCCGAAGGTAGCGATCTTCTTTCTCGCCTTCTTTCCCGGGTTTCTCTGGGAACCGGAGGGCAACACGCTGGTCCAGTTCTATGTGCTGGGATTACTGTTCATGCTGCAGGCATTGCTTATCTTTGCTACGGTTGCGATCCTTTCGGGGAAGATTTCCCGCTATCTGTCCAGTCATCGGAATTCCGGAGTCGTTTTTAAATGGGTACAGATCCTGGTATTCCTGGGAATCGGTATATTTATTCTATTTTAGCATCAACAAAAGACACCATTTCAAGGTTCATGGATAGAATAAAACTGATCGAATGCCCCCGGGACGCCATGCAAGGCATCAGGAGCTTTATTCCTACTGAGAAAAAAATCCAGTATATCCAGTCCCTGCTTCGCTGCGGATTCGATACTATTGATTTTGGCAGTTTTGTTTCTCCCAAAGCCATACCTCAAATGGCGGACACCGCGGAAGTACTCGCAGGGCTGGATCTTTCCCAGACCCGCAGCAAGTTGCTGGCCATCGTCGCTAATACCCGAGGTGCAGTGGACGCTTCTAAGCATCCTGAGATCGATTATCTGGGTTACCCGTTTTCCATTTCTGAAAACTTCCAGATGCGGAATACGCATAAAACCATTGCAGAATCCGTGATCACTCTGGAAGAAATACTTGAAGTCGCCTCCAATAATGGAAAAGAGGTCGTGGCCTATCTTTCCATGGGCTTCGGAAACCCTTATGGCGACCCCTGGAATGTGGAGATCGTGGGCGAATGGACGGAGAAACTCTCGGGAATGGGAGTGAAGATACTTTCCCTCTCCGATACCGTAGGCAGTTCCACTCCTGAAATTATAAAGTACCTGTTTTCCAATCTGATCCCCAAATATCAGGAGATCGAATTTGGAGCACATCTTCACACCACTCCTGCCTCCTGGCATGAAAAGGTCGATGCTGCCTATAACGCAGGCTGCAGAAGATTTGATGGCGCCATCCAGGGATTTGGTGGCTGTCCCATGGCCAAAGATGAGTTGACGGGAAACATGCCGACGGAAAAGATGCTTTCCTACTTCACCTCCAGGAAGGCGGAAACGGATATAAGGATGATGAGTTTCGAATCTTCTCATAATGAGGCTACTAAAATTTTCAGCAGTTTCCATTAAAAAATAAATTATCGTAACTTTTTTGGATTATAATTGTAGTATTCAAAATCTGGAAATTGAAAGGGGCAATTCTTATTATTTTCCTGTGGGTGTGTGTTCCCCGGGCCACTGCATTTGAGGTTCCCCTTCCCGGGAATCCTGAAGATTCTGTTTCCATTTATCTGGATGAGGCCATGGTACTGGTCTATAATGATTTCCCTGGTGCCATTGTACTTCTTGAAAAAGCCGATTCCCTGGCGACAAGTTCGGGGGATCAGGCCAATCTCTCAAAAGTCGCTCACAGTTTTGGGATCGCCTACTATATAAAAGGGGATTACGGGGTTTCCCTGAAATACTTTCTTAAGGCTTCGGAAATTTACAAAGCACAGGGAGATAAGATAGGCATTGCAAAAGGACTCATTGGACAAGGCCTGATCCAGCAGGGGATCGACCGACATACCGAAGCCATCAGCCTGTTCCGCCAGGCTATAGATGTTTTTACAGAAGCCGACGCCTATGCAGCATCCAATCCGGCTTTCCTGGATATCGCCATTTCAGAAATAGAACTGAAGGATTACGCCAATGCGAGGAAGAACCTTGAAGTAGCCATTGAACTTTCGAGGAAGGAGGGCAGAAAGGATGTGGAACACCTTGCCTTTAATAAACTGGGGGAAATCAGCTTTCTGGAGGGCGATCTGGAAACCTCCATTGGATTCCACAACAGGGTACTTTTTGATAAGGCGGAACCCAATGGCTGGGAAAAATCTTTCGCCCACGCAGGGCTCGCCCAGGCCTTCGGGAAACAGGGGAATTACAGCCTGGCCCTGGAACACGGCCTCCTGGCAATGGAATTTGCGGAAAAATCACAGTCCCTCTGGGACCTGGAGCGGAATTCCAAGATCCTGGCAGGAGTGTACCAGGAGATGGATTCGATGGACAGGGCAGTGGAATACCTGAAACTGAACCAGAAGTTCAAGGATTCCCTTTACAATCAGGAAAAGCTCAGGGAAATAAATCTGCTGCAGCTCCAGAGCAAGGAGGCAGAAAATCTCCAGTTGCTGGCTGAAAAGGAAATTGCAGAAAAAAGGCTCTTCGTCAACAGGGTCATTACCTTTCTGCTGATCCTGGTCTCCCTGTTCCTGATTCTTCTTTTGATTCTGTTCTATAAAAAAAGGAAACAGAAGGAGAGCTTTCATCGGGAGCTGAAGCTAAAGAATGAAACCATTCTGCAGCAGAATGAGTTGATCATGAACAGGAATAAGGATCTGGACGAGATAAACAGATCCAAGGATAAATTCTTCTCCATCCTTTCCCACGATCTTAAATCCCCCATCGGTTCCATCCAGCAGCTCCTGGAAATGATGAAATCCGGGGACTTTACCCAGGAGGAGCAGTCGGCCCTTCTGGACGAAATGCTGAAACAGATCTCAGGGACCTCCTTCATGCTTCACAATCTGCTGTACTGGGCCAGTTCACAGCTGGACAACTCCAAAATAAAACCGGAGAATGTAAGCCTTCCCGCAGAGGTGGAGAAGGTGCTGCGGGCGTATTATTGGCCGGCCAAGCAAAAGAATATTGAAATAACCCATGAAGCCCATTCCGGGCTCGGCAAGATATCCGTGGATAAGGCTCAGCTTTCGGTGATCATTCACAACCTGGTCTCAAATGCCATCAAGTTTACCGAAGAAGGGAAAGGCATCCGGATTTTTTACAAGGATAAGGACCCCTACCTTCAGCTTGTTGTAAAGGATAGCGGGAATGGAATGAGTCAGGAAAAGATCAGGGATATAGAAAACATGAACACCCGCATGCTTTCTCAGCTTGGTACAGGAATGGAAACGGGAACGGGTTTGGGGCTCCTGCTGGTGAAGGAATTCCTGAAAGCAAACCAGGCAAAACTGGAGATAAAAAGCAGCCCCGGGGAAGGGTCAGAGTTTATAGTCTCCTTCCTGAAATCATCTTAAACAAATATTTACTGCAGGTTATAAGTCCATCTCTATAAAAGGATGTATATTTGCATGCAATTAAATCTTTAATTGCCATGACAGCACACGATTCCAAGATAGTTGGCGAAGGACTCACCTATGATGATGTTCTTTTAATCCCTGCATTTTCTGAAGTATTGCCGAGGGATGTGAATATTCAGACCAAATTTACCCGGAATATCAGCATTAACGTTCCCATTGTTTCTGCAGCCATGGACACCGTGACTGAAAGCAAAATGGCTATTGCCATGGCCCGCGAAGGGGGTATTGGCGTACTGCACAAGAACATGAGCATCGAGGAACAGGCGCTTAAAGTCCGAAAAGTAAAAAGGGCCGAAAGCGGGATGATCATCGATCCGATCACCCTGCCCATCACCGCTACGGTGAAGGATGCCAAAAACTATATGCGGGAACACAGCATTGGGGGAATTCCTATAGTGGATCCCAATGGCAAGATCCTCGGAATTGTGACCAACAGGGATCTCCGGTTCGAGAAGAATGACGCCCGCCCGATCGCTGAAGTCATGACTTCCAGCAATCTGGTTACCGTGGCTGAAGGCACCTCGCTTGAGGATGCTGAAGGTATACTTCAGGAAAACAAGATTGAAAAGTTACCCGTGGTGAATGCCCAGGACCAGCTGGTAGGGCTGATCACCTTTCGGGATATCACCAAACTCACCCAGAAACCCATCGCCAACAAGGATTCCTATGGAAGATTACGGGTAGCAGCTGCTATCGGGGTGACGGGCGATGCTGTGGAAAGGGCTTCTGCCCTTGTAAAGGCAGGAGTTGATGCCATTATTATCGACACAGCTCATGGCCATACCAAAGGGGTGGTGAGTGTTTTAAAAGAAGTAAAGAAACTTTTCCCCGACCTTGAAGTGGTAGTGGGGAACATAGCCACCGCAGAAGCTGCCAAATACCTGGTAAAAGCAGGGGCCGATGCGGTGAAGGTGGGGATTGGTCCCGGCTCCATCTGTACCACCCGTGTGGTCGCAGGAGTAGGTTTCCCTCAATTCTCAGCCGTTCTTGAAGTGGCTGCTGCCATCAAGGGAAGCGGCGTTCCCGTCATTGCTGACGGAGGAATCCGGTATACAGGCGATATCCCCAAAGCCATCGCGGCAGGAGCGGATTGTGTGATGTTGGGCTCCCTGCTGGCAGGAACCAAGGAATCTCCCGGGGAAACCATCATCTATGAAGGCAGGAAATTCAAGTCCTACCGTGGTATGGGTTCTGTGGAAGCCATGAAACATGGCTCTAAGGATCGTTATTTTCAGGATGTGGAGGATGATATCAAAAAACTCGTACCGGAAGGAATTGAGGGCAGAGTACCATATAAAGGAGACCTTTTCGAAAGTATCCATCAATTCGTGGGAGGTCTAAGAGCGGGAATGGGATACTGTGGCGCAAAAGACATTGAGACCCTTAAAAAGACCGGGAAATTTGTAAAGATTACCTCCTCCGGAATTCACGAGAGTCATCCACATGATGTGACCATCACCAAGGAATCACCTAATTACAGCAGGTAGACAGGTCTCGATCTGTTGTTTTTCAATTATTGAATAGGCCCGCCTTTTAAGGCGGGTTTTATATTCATCTGTTCAGCTATAGGGCCTTAGCCTAACCTCTATCTAAAAAATATTGGGCTAAAGCCCTGTATAGATCGTAACTCCAGGACCCCGGACTTGAAATTCCGGGTAATTCAAAGATCCAGGGCCTAAGCCTGGCCTAAAAAAGAGAGGTGCCAGAATCCCTGACACCTCTCTTTTTAAAATACAAATCCTGGTCCTATTGGTTACCTCCGACCTGTGCGGCAGGCTCTGGTTTTATTCCCAGTTTATCAAGTACCTTCAGGGTAATGTCAGCATCCTGAATGGAGAAAGCCAGCGCATTGGAGCCCGAATGGATGATTTGGGTGTATCCTTCCGCGTTCACGATCGCTAGCATGGCGGCATTAATTTTCTCGTATAAAGGCTGGGTCAGTTCGTTTCTTCTCATCTGAAGCATTACCCCGGCTTTTTGCCTGAATCCTTTAATATCATTCTCCAGAGAAATGATGTCCCCTTCCTTGGCTTTTTTCTCCTCTTCTGTGAGGGTTTCAGCCGATTCCTGATATTCTTTTATCAGCGTCTCATATCTGGTGATGGTGCTATCCAGTTCCTTTTGCAATTCCGAGTTATAGGTTTCAAGCCCCTTGTTCACCTCCGCCATCTCTGGCATCAGCCCCAGAATATAATCGGCATCAATGGTTCCTACCTTTGATTGTGCCTGAATTGAAATGCTCCCTAGGAGCAGGCACAATGCTAACACTAAATTTTTCATGTTTTTAATTGTTTTTTGGCAAATATAATCTAGGAAGTTTATTTTCAAAGATTTCCTGAAAATATTTCTGAATTTTATTCCGTATAAAGTTGTCCCCGATGTGGCTTGAGCGCATCCCGGACCCCCGGCATCTCGCTTTCGTAAACTACCATATAAGCGATATGCTGCATCTCCGAAACCTGTTCATGACCAATGATATCAAGACGCAGGGACTCGGTATCCCTGAATTCCTTCAGGTGATGGGCGTGATGGCTGGCAGTGCGTGCTCCGTCGGGTCCCCTGAAATCCCAGATCAGTTTCAACTTTCTTTCCGGCTCGTGTGTATCCATGTTAAATTTTAGTTTTTCAAAATTAGTTCTAATTGTGAATAAAACCAGCTATGATTCTCTTTTTATATGAATTGAGCCACACCACTGCGCCAGATCTTTAACCAGCGCTTTCGCTGCGCCTGATCTCCGATCAGAGCGCAACCGGGCGGGAATCTCCAGATTCCCGTAGCTAATTTATCAGTTAGTGCAAAAAAAAGGCGATCTGGAGATCGCTACCCGGAAGACCGAAATCTGGAGATTTCGGCCAGCGGGAGGAATACAATATTCCTCAGTTACTGCGTTTATTATAGAAGTAAAGGAGGTTCGGAAATTGGTAAACAAGGGAGAATTCTTATTTTTGCGACAATATCCATATCAAGAAACAATTTGAAAAACAAAGCTGCCTCAGCCCTGGCCCTTCTCCTTCTTCTTTTTGGGACTGCCTGTGATCTATTTGAAACGGCCGATCCAAGGGTAACTGTAGCCAGGGTGAATGATTCTTATTTGTACGAGGAGGATATCCAGGCCCTGGTTTCGGAAGATTTTACCCCTGAGGATAGTGCTATCGTGGTGTCAAATTATATTAACCGCTGGGCGACCCAGAGATTGCTGATCGACAAGGCAAAGGTCAATCTGCCTGAAGAACAGCAGCGGGAATTCGAGAAACTGGTCCTGAATTACCGGAATGAGCTCTTCTCCAAGGCTTATACCGATGCTATTATTGCCAAGCAGCTGGATACCACCATCAGTATGGAAAAGGCGGAAGAATATTACGAGGAAAACGGGGAAAACTTCAAGCTTAATGAGGATCTGGTGAAGCTGCGATATATAAATCTGACCAAGGACAATCCGGAATTCAACGGGATCAAAACCCGCTTCCGTCGCTTTAATGAGGAGGACATGCAGGAGCTGCAGGATATGGCATTTCAGTTTACCTCCTATTCCCTGAATGATTCCATCTGGGTAAAGACCCGGCAGGTATATCAAAAGATCGGACCACTTACCGCACAAACCAATGAGGAATTGCTAAAAAAAGACAATTTTTTGCAGCTTGAAGATTCATTAGGAGTATATTTGGTGTTTGTAGAAGATGTTAAGCTGAGAGGGGACCAGGCGCCCCTGGAATATTCCCTGCCCACCGTGAAGCAGATCCTCTTAAACAAGCGAAAGCTGGAGCTTATAAAAGAATTAGAAAAAGACATTACACAAGATGCAATTAAAAATGAACAGTTTGAGATCTATAATTAATAAAACAGGCCTATTTGTCGCTGCTGGACTTATCTCTTTTTCGGGCGTTTCCCAGGAGATCATCGTGACTGACAGCACAGCCATCCAGGACGAACAGGAGCTGGCGGTGGTGCAGGATTCGGTTAAAACCCCGGATCGGGTGAAAGTCGATGGAGTGGCCGCTGTGGTTGGGGATTTTGTTGTTCTCAACAGTGATGTGGATAAAATGTATATCGACCTGCAGAGTCAGGGGGTATCCATTGATGATGTGGATCCCTGCCAGCTGGCGGGAAGGCTGCTGGAGAATAAGCTCTACGCCCACCACGCCATCCAGGACAGCCTTATTGTTCCCGACGCTGAGGTGATGGGGACGGTAGATCAGAAGATCGGTTATATGACCCAGCAGCTGGGTACCATGGAGAAGGTACTGGAGTTTTACCAGAAGGAGACCGAAGCAGAATTCAGAACGGAATTGTACGATATCATCAAGGAGAACCTGCTCGCTACCAAAATGCAGCGTTCCATTGTAGAGGCTGTGGAAATAACTCCCGAGGAAGTGCGGGAATTCTATTCCAATATCGCCGTAGAAGACAGACCCTTGTTTGGGGATGAGGTGGAAATCGCTCAGATCGTGGTGGAGCCCGAGATCCCTGAAAGCGAAAAGGAAGAACTCATAGGCCGCTTGAATGAATACCGGGCTGATATCCTGGAAAACGGGGCAAGTTTCGCCACCAAAGCAGTATTGTACTCCCAGGACCACAGCTCCAGAGCTACGGGAGGAAAGATCACCCTGGGACGGGAGGATCCATTCGTTAAGGAATTCAAGGACGCTGCCTTCAGTCTTCAGGAAGGGGAGGTCAGTGAGCCATTCCAAAGTATGTACGGGTATCATATCCTTACCGTGGATAAGATCAGAGGACAGCAAAGGGATGTACGCCATATCCTGTTAATCCCTGATGTAACGGAAGAAACCAAGCAAGAAGCAAGGGCCAAGATAGACAGTATCCGTCAGAGACTTATTGACGGGGAGCTTGAATTCGCAATCGCTGCCAGGGAATTTTCTGATGAAGAGGAAACCCGAGGAAGTGGGGGACAGCTGATCAACCCTACTACAGGAGATACCAGATTCGAAATGTCCAAACTTGATCCTGTGCTCTATTCGCAGGTGGTGGATCTTAAAGAAGGGGAGGTATCCTATGTCATTACCGACGAAGATGAAACCGGACGTCCAGTCTTTAAACTATTTACGGTTACCAAACGTTATCCTGAACATATTGCTGACTACGCCCAGGATTTCAATAAAATAAAAGAACTCGCCTTGCGCGACAAACAGCTGCAGGCCATTGAGGAGTGGCAGGAAGAAAAGATCGGGGAAACCTATATTAAGATCAACGGGGAATTCCGAAACTGTGATTTTTCCAGTAACTGGTTGAAAAAATAATTCAGGGGGCATGTCAGACGTTGAAGCGGTAAAGAATCTGGTTAACAGGCATCAACAGCTCAAGCAGGAGATCGCCAAACGCATCGTGGGACAGGAGAAGGTGATCGACCAGATCCTGTTGTCGATTTTTTCCGGAGGACATTCTTTACTGATCGGAGTACCCGGACTTGCAAAAACACTGATGGTGAATACCATTGCGGAGGCCCTGGGACTGCACTTTAAAAGAATACAGTTTACCCCCGACCTGATGCCCAGTGATATACTGGGTTCCGAGATCCTGGATGAGAACCGCCAGTTCAAATTCATCAAAGGCCCCGTATTCGGAAATATTATCCTTGCAGACGAAATAAACCGGACCCCTCCCAAAACCCAGGCTGCGCTTCTGGAAGCCATGCAGGAAAGGGCGGTGACGGTAGCGGGACAGAATTACCATCTGGACCTTCCATACTTTGTACTTGCCACCCAGAACCCCATAGAGCAGGAGGGAACCTATCCTCTGCCCGAGGCACAGCTGGACCGGTTCATGTTTGCCATCAAACTGGAATACCCTTCTTTTGAGGAAGAGGTGCAGGTAGTGAAAAATACCACCTCCGACATTTCTGAAACTGTTGAACCCCTGTTCACTGCACAGGAAATAGTGGGATTCCAGCACCTGGTTCGCCGTATCCCTGTTGCAGACAACGTCGTGGAATATGCAGTACGACTTGTCGGGAAGACCAGACCTGCAGAGGATGGGGCGACAGCCCTGGTAAAAGAATACGTCGACTGGGGCGCCGGGCCAAGAGCATCGCAGAACCTGATCCTGGCGGCTAAAGCCAATGCCGCAATCCATGGGAAATTCTCCCCCGATATTGAAGACGTACAGGCGGTGGCATTTGGCATCCTTAGACACAGGATCATTAAGAACTACAAAGCCGAAGCCGAAGGCATCACCGAAGAAGCGATCATTAAAAGTTTATTTTAAAGTTCAAGAACTAACCGAATTTTATTCCTGGTAGGTCTTAAATTAAGGCTTTCCCATTTTCAGGGGTCTTAAATTTCCATTTCCCGATTATATTCAAACTTTTAGCAGCAAATTCAGAATTATCTTCAACAGATTCCGAAGTTCACTTGTAATTTTTAAATACGCCTGAAAAGCCGTAAATTTGCCGGAGTTTTAGAATGATAAAATAAAAAACAAGAGAACATGGCATACGATATTGATATGATTAAGAAGGTGTACAGCCACCTTGCTGAACGTGTTGATGAAGCGCGCAGAGTGGTAGGTAAACCTTTGACCCTTTCAGAAAAGATCCTTTATTCCCATTTGTGGGATGGCAACCCCACTCAGACGTATAAAAGAGGTAAGGATTATGTGGAATTTGCACCCGACAGGATAGCCTGCCAGGATGCAACAGCCCAGATGGCGCTGCTACAGTTCATGCAGGCCGGAAAGAAAAAAGTGGCCGTGCCTACTACCGTACACTGCGACCACCTTATCCAGGCAAAGCTGGGGGCACAGTTCGACCTTCCCAGCGCAAAGAAATCCAGTGATGAGGTGTTCAATTTTCTGGAATCAGTATCCAACAAATACGGAATCGGATTCTGGAAACCCGGAGCAGGGATCATCCACCAGGTAGTGCTTGAAAATTACGCCTTCCCCGGAGGGATGATGATTGGTACAGATTCCCACACTGTTAATGCGGGTGGATTGGGAATGGTGGCCATTGGAGTAGGAGGCGCCGATGCGGTTGACGTAATGGCCGGAATGGCCTGGGAGCTTAAATTCCCTAAACTGATCGGAGTAAAACTTACCGGGAAACTTTCCGGCTGGACTGCCCCTAAGGATGTTATCCTGAAAGTTGCGGGAATCCTCACAGTTAAGGGAGGTACCGGCGCTATCATTGAATATTTCGGAGAAGGAGCAGAATCCATGTCCTGTACCGGAAAAGGTACCATCTGTAACATGGGTGCTGAAGTTGGAGCAACCACTTCCACCTTCGGATACGATGCCTCCATGGATCGTTATTTAAGAGCTACCAACAGGGCTGAGGTTGCCGATGCTGCCAATGAAGTGAAGGAATATCTTACAGGCGATCCAGAAGTGTATGCTAATCCGGAACAATATTTTGACGAGGTTATCGAGATCAACCTTTCTGAGCTTAAGCCTCACCTGAATGGTCCTTTCACCCCGGATTTAGCGACCCCTATTTCAGAAATAGGCAAGAAAGCCAGAGCCAATGACTGGCCTATCAATGTAGACTGGGGACTGATCGGTTCCTGTACCAACTCTTCTTACGAAGATCTTACCCGAGCCGCTTCCATTGCGAAGCAGGCGGTTGACAAAAAAGTAAAAGCCAAATCTGATTTCGGAATCAATCCGGGATCTGAGACTATACGATATACAGCTGAAAGGGATGGCCTGCTGCAGATCTTTGAAGATCTTGATGCGACTATCTTCACCAATGCCTGTGGCCCCTGTATCGGGCAGTGGGACAGAAGTGACAGGAAGGGGGATGAGAAGAATACCATCGTTCACTCCTTCAACAGGAACTTCTCCAAACGTGCAGACGGAAACCCAAATACCCATGCCTTCGTTGGTTCTCCCGAACTGGTGGCTGCCATAGCCATCGCCGGGCGACTGGATTTTGATCCAACCACCGATAGCCTTCTGAATGAGGATGGGGAATATGTGAAACTGGATGAACCAACAGGACTGGAGCTGCCTCCAAAAGGTTTTGAGGTGGAGGATCCTGGTTATCTCGCCCCGACAGAAGATGGTTCAGGCGTGGAAGTTAAAGTGAATCCTGAGTCTGAACGCCTGCAGTTATTGGAGCCTTTTGAGCCCTGGGATGGGAAAAACCTCCTTGGAGCCAAATTGCTGATCAAAGCTCAGGGGAAATGTACCACCGACCATATCTCGATGGCAGGTCCCTGGCTGCGTTTCAGAGGGCATCTGGACAATATCTCCAATAACTGTCTGATTGGAGCTGTTAACGCCTTTAATCAGAAAACCAACTTCGTAAAGAGCCAGTTGACTGGTGAACATGACGGAGTACCTGCAACCCAGCGGAAATATAAAGCTGCAGGAATCCCTACGGTAGTGGTGGGTGACCATAACTACGGGGAAGGATCCTCAAGGGAGCATGCCGCCATGGAGCCGCGTCACCTGGGGGTTAAAGTGGTGCTGGTGAAATCTTTTGCTCGTATTCACGAAACGAATCTAAAGAAACAGGGGATGCTGGGAATTACTTTCGCCAATGAGAGTGATTACGACCTGATCCAGGAGGATGATACTTTCAACTTCATCGACCTGCAGGATTTTGCGCCTGATCGTCCGTTGACCATAGAGCTGGTCCATGCAGATGGTTCCAAGGATGTGATAACGGCTAACCATACTTATAATCAGCCTCAGATTGAGTGGTATAAGGAAGGTTCGGCATTAAACCTGATCAAGAAACAAAACGCGGCTTAAAAAGCCTTATTTTGATCTATAACCAAAAACTCCCGGAATGCCCGGGAGTTTTTTTATTGAGTATTGTTTTGGTTCACGCAAAGGACGCGGAGGTTGCGCAGTGGACGCAGAAAATTAAAACCGCGTCCTCCGCGTAACCTTAGCGCCCTCTGCGTGAACCCCAGAGAAAAAATATTAGCGTCCTCCGCGTAACCTTAGCGCCCGCTGCGTGAACCCGTAAACCAATGAAAATAAAAAAGGGAAGTAATGTATTTAAATTAGATGAGAAGACTTCGGTATTTTCATACCGAAGTTTTCCTATAAGTAATTTTTGCCCCCCAGTAAAAATTACTTTGTTCTCATCTATTCAGGTAGAGACTCCAGATTTCTTTTCTGCTTAAGAAGCACATCCACGATGTCAGAAGAAATGTTCTGGTTGTATAAAGTCTCGTAGTATAATTTTATGTTTTTGCGTTCTTTTTGATAGCACAATTCCAGGTTGGGATTGTTAAAAGTGTTTTTTGCAAGATGCCCGATTTTTAAGAAAACCGGTAAGTATTCCATGATGGCCCCACTCAGGCTGGCTTCCTTGATCGAGTTCTTTATGTTAAACAAATGCCGCCTCAATTCCAGTTTTATTTTCTCTCTGATTTCTATCAGCCGGGCGATATTCTCTGCCATTGACCGTTCCTCTTCGCGCAGGTCATAGTAGAGAACATAGTACATCTGCAGTAGGTGATCGTTTGATAGATCGAGCCGAAGGAGCTGGGAATAGAGTTGATACTGCATGATGGAAATGATTAATTTGCCCTACTTTAATTCTTAACACAAACTAAAAATACATAAAATTTTCTTCCAA
>CAMPJY010000020.1 GCA_946887025.1 uncultured Salinimicrobium sp. | reverse complement strand
GCAGTCGCGGCATCCAGCACCATGGCATTGTTGGGGATAGTGGTGAAATAAGGCAGCGAAGTCACATCAGGTATGTTCAGTAAAACCCCGTCAGCGCCTGTACCTGTCAGCTGGTTCACCAACTGAGAGTACACTGAAGCGAATACCTGAGGATCGGTGATATCATTTGGTCCGTAATCCGCAGGGTTCATGTTCCCCGTCTGGTCCACTCCTACCCCTCCTGAGGTGGCGAAACTTAAAACGTCATTATTTCCAATCCACAGGCTGAAGAAAGTCGGATTCTGTGCAATGGCATCGGCAATGACAGTGGTTTCAGGAGAAGAAGCGAAACGGGCAAAATATGGATTAGCTGTTCCTGTAGCCACCCCTGCAACATCCCCGTATCCGGGAAACAGCAGGTGAAAACTTTTTGCTCCCGGGGCCCCAAGATTATTAAAGGGACCTGAAAGATGATTGGTCACCTCGGTGGTGGCGGTTCCTCCAAAAACCGCAGGCCCGGGTACTCCTTCTGCGTTAAATGCAAGTACCCTTCTGTTGGAAGTGATCTGGGTGCCGTTCAACAGCAATCCCCCCGCATTATCAGCCATTAAAGGTTGTTTAAATTCGCCTCCTCCAACAATGGAGAACTGCTGCGCAAGTATATTGGGGAAAGAGTTCTTCTGTCCCGTGATATAAAGGGCTCCGTCAGCGTATCCCGCCGTCATGGAGTTCCCGATAGCCACATAATTGGAAAAGTTGGCCTCCCCACTGGTGTAGGCTCCCGGCTCATTTACCGGATTTTCAAATTCAGCCTCACAGGCCACCATTCCCAGGGCAAGGATTCCGAAATATTTAATATAGTTTTTCATGTATTGGATGCTTTTGGATTATAATTTATAAGTTACACCCAGTCCGGCAATAAAGGCGGTGGATTTATAGGTTCCGGAAAAAGGCACGTTCACGCCGTTCTCCTGATAATAGTTGTAAGAAGCATCAACTTCAGCAAAGCGTATGTAGGCGAAAGAAGCATCAAGGGCAAGCCTTGAGGTCACGTCAAGTGAGAATCCCGCTGTGAATCCCTGGGAATCGTTTCTAGGGGTTTCAGGAGCAAAATAACCTTCCTGCACGGGAGATTCATCGTAATAGTATCCTGCGCGCAGGGCAAGTTTATCGGTGGCCATATATTCAGCACCAAACCTATAGATGCTTGCATCCTTGTAATTTCTTGGGTTTTTTGAATCGGGGATATTAGGATCTGCAAAATCAATATCCAGGGATTCGTAAACTTCCCAGAAAGCCCTGTTATAGTCAAAGGCAAACATCCATTTATCATTCAGCTTATAAGAAAGTCCCACTGTCAGTTCAGCAGGCATAGGTAGTTCGGCATCAAAGGTAGTGTCGTTGAAAGGCGCTAAAGGCGTATCTGGGACATTCTCAAAATCGGCGGTCCCGTCCTCTGCTTTCATGATTACTTCCGCGCGGTAGTTAACCCCTAACTTCAGTTTTTCATTGACATTATACATCGCTGCCAGAGACCATCCCCAGGCAGTCACCCCACTGGCGTCGACAGTTGCGTTAGCACGGTTTCCGTTGATATCTGTAAGGGTACGGTTCAGGTTTTTATTGAAATTCACGGATCCGAGAACCAGGATAGGCCCACCTCCGACACTTATTTTTTCAGAGATCTTCACGGAAGCCAAAGGCTGGATATAAATGGCCTGAAGGGCGATGTTGTTCACCAGGTGGGATCCTGCCCAGTCATCCGGCCATTCCACGGTGCTTCCGTAGGGGGTGTAAACACTCAGGCCAACAGAAAGCCAGTCTTTAACCCTATAAGCTGCATTAAAATAGAAAGGAGTCGCCAATGGATTATCGGTACTGGCAAACTGGCCAGTCTCAGAGTTCTGCCAGGAAACATCAGCCCAGACGGGAGTCACCCCGGCCGATAAAGTGAATGTACTGTCAAGATATACAAGTCCGGCGGGGTTGTGAAATCCAAGTTCGGCGCTGTTAACAATAGCCACCCCGGTGTGTCCCATTGCAAGGGAACGGTTTCCCTGGACGGAAACCCTATACCCCCCGGCATAAGTAACCGCACTTACCAGCCCCAGCAGGGTAAGAAATAAAAGTTTTTTCATAATTAATTTAAGGAATTAGTTCATTTTGAAATGTCGTCCAAAATTAGCATAAAATCGATATTGTGCAAGAAAAAGCCAATATTTGTTATGCATACATAATAAATTTTATGATTTCCTGCCTTGGCATGGGAATAGGGGTAGGAATTTTCGGATTAAGGAAAATACAATAGATAAAGGCATTGATAATGAGAATCACATCGCTGCGCCCGATCTCCAGATCGGAGCGCAACCGGGCGGGAATCTCCAGATTCCCGTAGCCGCTGAAACGGCGATCTGGAGATCGCCACCCGATGGGTCCAAATCTGGAGATTTGGACCAGCAGGCCAGCGAAAGTTACGTGAATGTACAGACGCAATGCATTGCGTCTCTACGCTGCGCCCGATCTCCAGATTCCCGAAGCTTTATAGAAAAGAAACCACCTCCTGGTAAAAAGCCTTCTGGTTTTCGGCATGCACCCAGTGCCCCGCCTTGGGGATGACCGCAATCCTGGAGTCAGGGAAATGTTTTTTAATAGGCGCCTCATCCTCATCCATGATATAGTTGGAATTGGCTCCTTTAATGAACAAAGTGGGTTTTGCAAAGCTGTAATCCTGTGGCAGGGCCTCCCCTACCGCCTCCACCTTATCAGCCAGCACCTCCAGATTCACCCTTAACGCCAGCTTTTCTTTGGTCTTCCAGTACAGATTCTTCAGCAGAAAAAGCCGCGTTCCCTCCTCCTTTACAAACTGCCCCAACAGGTCTTCCGCATCCCCCCTCGAAGTGAGGTCTGCCTCATCCAGGGCCTGAAGGCCCGCAAGTATGTCCTGATGGTGGGGCGCGTAATATTTAGGCGCTATATCAACCACAATTAGTTTTTCGAGCAGGTCCGGAAACAGGGATGCGGTCCACATGGCCGTTTTCCCTCCCATGGAATGGCCCATCAACACGATTTCCGTCAGGGAATGATCGTCACAATATTCCTTCAGGTCCTTCGCCATTTCCAGGTAACTCATCTCGTCGCTGTGAGGGCTTCTGCCGTGATTGCGCTGATCCAGCAGATGCACCTGATACCCCAGCTCGGAAAATTTCCTTCCCAGGGTCTTCCAGTTGTCCCCCATTCCTAAAAACCCGTGGAGAATAAGGAAAGGCTTGCCTTCCCCTAATATGGTTGAGTGCAGTTTCATCAGTCCTGGAGTAAAATTAAATACTGGCTAATTACCGATTCCAGTCCCTGGTACAGCGCCTCCGCAATCAGGGCGTGCCCTATGGAAACTTCCAGCAGCCCTGGCATGTTTTCCTTGAAATATTCTATGTTCTGAAGGGAAAGATCGTGTCCCGCATTGATGCCCATGCCTATGGAATTGGCCACTTTGGCGCATTCCGTATATGGCAGCACGGCTTTTTTGTTGCCCTTGGCATATTCTACTGCGTAGCTTTCCGTATAAAGTTCGATCCTGTCGGTTCCCGTAGCTGCAGCCCCTTCCACCATCCGCACATCGGGATCCACAAAAATGGAGGTCCTGATCTTGTTTCTTTTGAATTCAGCTATGATCTCCTTCAGGAAATCGCGATGCTTAATGGTATCCCAGCCCGCGTTGGAGGTAATGGCATCTTCAGCATCGGGCACCAAAGTCACCTGTGCAGGTTTGGCTGCGAGTACCAGGTCGATGAATTTGGGGATGGGATTCCCCTCTATATTAAATTCCGTGGTAACGACTTTGGTCAGGTCCTTCACATCCTGATAGCGGATATGCCTTTCATCTGGTCGCGGATGCACCGTGATCCCCTGCCCTCCAAAACGTTCAATATCAGTAGCCACCTGCACCACATTTGGCACATCCCCTCCACGGGAATTCCGCAGGGTGGCTATTTTGTTGACATTCACACTTAATTTTGTCATTCTCCTTTGATGTTTCCTACAAAAATACAAAGTTGAAGATGCAAAAAAGTACTTTATTTTAATTAATTTGCAGAAAAAAGGAGGAGCTATGAGCATTCAACCTTATATCCTGAACGACATACAGATGCAAAGCGTCAACAGCAGCATTGCTTCCCTCCAGAAGCTCTTTGACGAGGTGACCTACTCCCATGTCCCCGTGGAAAAGGACGAGGTCTACCTTGGCTGCATCTCGGAAACCGATGCGCGCTCCTTTGATGCGGATAAGACTATAGCGGATTACCAGTTCTCCCTGGAGGCCTTTTTTGTAAGGGATTCCGAAAACTGGCTGGATGTATTGGAAGCATTTGCCAAGAACCAGACGGACATTTTACCGGTCCTGGATGAGGAAAACCAGTATGCGGGATTTGTGGAACTCTACGATATCGTCAGCCTCTTGACGGAAACCCCTTTCCTGAACGGGCCCGGAAGCATTATTATTCTGGAGAAGGGCTACCGCGACTATTCCTTCAGCGAAATCAGTCAGATAGTGGAATCAAACGGGGAGCATGTACTGGGGATGTTTCTTTCCCAAATGGAGAATGACGTGGCGCAGATCACCCTGAAGATAGGCCAGAACAGCATCAATTCCATACTGCAGTCTTTCAGGAGGTACGGGTACAATATAGTATCGCACCACCAGGAGGACACCTTCAACTCCAGCCTGAAGGAACGATCGAAATATCTTGACAAATACCTGAACATCTGACTATGAAGATTGGAATCTATGGTCAGTTTTATCACTTAAATTCAGGTGTCTACATTGAAGAGCTGTTGAATGTCCTGGATTGTGAGAATATAGAGGTGGTAATCGAGGAGGAATTTTTCAGCCTCATCCATCAGAATGAGTCCATCAAAAAGGAATTCTCCCATTTCAAGACCTTTACCAGCCTTGACGCTTCCTATGATTTCTTTTTCAGCGTCGGAGGGGATGGAACCATCCTGAAATCCGTGAATTACGTCAAGGACCTTGATATTCCCATTGTCGGCATCAATACGGGCCGCCTGGGATTCCTTGCCACGGTTAATAAAGAGGATGTAAAAAAAACCATCTATCAGTTGCTGCGGAAAGAATACCATCTCTCAGAGCGATCCTTGCTCTGTATAGAAACAGAACCGCATACGGAAGGTTTTGATGGACTTGCCTTTGCCTTAAATGAGATCGCCGTCAACCGAAAGAATACCACCTCCATGATTACCATTGAGACCTGGCTTGACGGGGAATATCTTACCGCCTACTGGGCCGATGGGCTCATCATTTCCACTCCCACGGGCTCCACGGGCTATTCCCTGAGCTGCGGCGGCCCCGTGATCACGCCTTCTACCCGGGCACTGGCCATTACCCCCATTGCCCCGCACAATCTGAACGCAAGGCCTCTGATCATACGGGATAACACAGGAATCACCCTGAAGGTCTCAGGCCGGGAGAATGAATACCTGGTCTCCCTGGATTCCCGGATTGCCACCCTGCAAAACGACACCCTCATCAAAATTAAGAAAGCGCCATTCAAAATAAAAATGGTGGAATTCCGCGGGGACTCCTTCCTGAAGACCCTTCGGCAAAAACTCCTCTGGGGAGAAGATAAACGGAACTAAACAATAAAAGCCCTCAATTTTTGTTAATGGTTAAGTACAAATCTGCAGAGATTATTGTGGAGAAAACAATATTGTTATATTTGCAAACTTTTGATAACCTATGAGGTATATAATTGTTTTGGTTCTTTTGCTGATGGGTAACACACAGGCCTTTTCACAGAATTTTGAAGTTGGTCCATTCATCGGAGGAGCAAATTATATCGGAGACGTGGGGAACAGCACTTTTATACGGCCTGCAGATCTGGTTTTCGGAGGGCTTTTCAAATGGAACCAAAGCACCAGACACTCCTACAGGTTTTCCGTCCTGTATGCCAATATTCATGCCGACGACAAAAAGTCCCAGGACACCAGGCGCCAGGAAAGAGGCTATTACTTCACCAACACCATCATGGAGGCTTCCCTGGGAGTGGAATTCACTTTTTACGATTACGACCCATTTTCTGAAACTCCGCAGGCCACCCCTTATCTATATTCCGGATTAAATTATTACTTTGCCAACCATTTCAGACTGGAGGCAGATGAACTGAAGGAAGCGGGAAATAACTGGGAATTTTCTATCCCGATGGTCATGGGATACAAGCTTACCCTTACCAGCTTTATGTCCGGTGGCGTTGAGCTGGGAGCCCGATATACCTTCACCGACAACCTCGACGGCAGCAAACCTTCAGAGGTGGACGGCGATTACAGGCTGGATGATTTTGGAAATCCTAATACCACCGACTGGTATGTCTTTACGGGGATATATCTGACATTTAATTTTGGCAACAGGCCGTGTTACAACCCATTTTAAAATGACTTTTAAGGAACAGATCAACCCCGAGAACTTACCGAAACACATCGCCATCATCATGGATGGTAATGGACGTTGGGCTAAAAAACAGGGGCTGTTACGCGCTGCGGGGCATGAAAAAGGCACCAAGGCGGTTCGGGATGTGGTAGAAGGCTGCAGCGAAATTGGGGTGGAAAACCTCACCCTGTACGCTTTTTCCACAGAAAACTGGAAAAGGCCCAAGCGGGAAGTCGACACCCTCATGAGACTTCTGGTCTCCTCCCTTAAAAAAGAGATCAAGACCCTTCAGGACAATAACATCAGGCTGAACGCCATTGGGTTAATCCAGACCCTTCCGCAGAAAGCCCAGAAGGAACTGGCCGAGGTGATCGAGAAAACAAAAACCAACACCCGGATGACCCTTACGCTTGCGCTGAGTTACGGCTCCCGGGAAGAACTGGTACAGGCAGTAAAGCAGATAAGTGAACTGGTGAAAAAAAACGAGATTTCTTCAAAAGAGATTGATGAATCAGTTATAAATAAGCATCTTTACACCCATAATTTACCCGACGTGGATATGGTCATCCGAACCAGTGGGGAACAGCGTATAAGCAACTTTCTTTTATGGCAGATTGCCTATGCGGAATTATTTTTTACAGAAATACTATGGCCGGACTACAGGAAGGAAAACCTTTTTGAGGCCATTTACAATTATCAAAACAGAGAACGACGATTTGGAAAAACAAGTGAGCAACTTAGTTAGTGCCTTTTTAGGAAATAAGATTCTTGGCCTTCTGGCCCTTTGCCTTTTATATACCTTTAGTGCCCAGGCCCAGGATTTACCTTATGCCGACAGCAAGCAATATACAATCCGCGACATAAAAGTCACAGGTACCGTTACCTTTAACGAACAAACCGTCATTGCCTATGCCGGCCTGAAAACCGGGGAAAAGATCTATATCCCGGGGGAACGCATGAGCAAAGTAATCAATAAATTGTGGGATACGGGGCTCTTCAGCAACATTAACGTTTATCTAACAGAGGTCGAGGGAGATTCGGCTGTTCTGGAACTGGAGATCATCGAGGTACCACAATTATCGGAGGTAAGGATCCAGGGGGTGAAGAAAAGACAGCAGGAGGAGCTTATCGAAGAGAATGACCTCGTTCCAGGGGCCAAGGTGACAGAAAACCTGATCACCACCACCCGTAACTACATCACCAACAAATATCAGGAAGACGGGTATCTGAACACCAAGGTTGTCATCAATACCGTTTCAGCACAGGATTCCCTGAACCAGAACCTGGTCAACATGGTCATTAATGTTGACAAGGGAGAGAAGGTGAAGGTGGAGGACATCATTTTTGAAGGCAATGAGCAGCTTTCGGATGCCAAGCTGAGAAAGGCCATGAAGAACACCAAGCAGGAGAACTTCTTCCGTTTCTGGAAAAGATCCAAATTCATCGAAGAGAAATACGAGGAGGACAAGGAAAAGATCATCGCCAAATACAAGTCCAAAGGATACAGGGATGCGCGTATAATTTCAGACAGCTTGGTCAAGATAGATCAGGAAGACGTAGCCCTGAAACTTAAAATAGAAGAAGGGGACCGCTATTATTTCGGGAATATCGATTTCATTGGAAACACGGTGTATACGGACGAATTCCTCAAACGGGTGCTGGGGATCAAAAAAGGCCAGGTCTATAATGGGGTGATGCTGGAAGAGCAGATAGCTGATGAAACCAATCCGGATGCCGAAGATCTTACCAACCTTTACCAGAACAACGGATACCTTTTCTCATCCATCAACCCTGTGGAAGTAAAGGTTTACAATGACACCATCGATTTCGAGATCAGGATCCACGAAGGAAAGATCGCATATTTCAACAAGATAAATGTGGTGGGGAACGACAAGACCAAGGACCACGTGATCTACAGGGAAATGAGGACCAAACCGGGGAACCGATACAGCAAGTCCGATGTAATGCGGACTATGAGGGAACTGGGACAGCTTGGTTTCTTCGATCCGGAGCAGTTACAGCCAGAATTCAAGAATGTAAACCCTAACGAGGGCCTTCTGGATCTGGAATATTCCGTGGTGGAAAGTGGAGCCAGTCAGATCGAACTTCAGGGAGGTTACGGTGGTGGAGGTTTCGTGGGAACACTGGGACTTTCCTTCAACAACTTCTCCATCAGTGGGATTTTCGATAAAGAAGCCTACAAACCTCTGCCTATGGGAGACGGTCAGACCCTTTCCCTGAGAGCCCAGGCCAGTACCTATTACCAGACCTATAGCCTTGCCTTTTCAGAGCCCTGGTGGGGCGGAAGACGCCCTGTTAGACTCTCCACCTCCCTGAGCCATACAGAACAATATTTCTACGATTACAGGGCCAGGGAAGCGGATAAGGACAGGAAATTCTCTATTTCAGGGATCACCTTGGGACTTGCAAAGCGTCTGACCGTACCGGATGATTTCTTCATCCTTTCACAGGCCATCAGCTTCCAGCACTATAACCTGAGCAATTACAACACCGGACTTTTCACCTTCGGGGATGGATATTCGAACAACTTCTCCTACACCGTAGGACTTACGAGGGACAATACGGCCATTAACCCTATTTTCCCAACCAGGGGATCCAAATTTGAGATCACTGCCAAGCTTACCCCTCCGTATTCCCTTTTCAACGATGTGGATTACGCCAACTTAGGGGATCTGAGGGAATTTCAGCTGGAGAATGAGAATGGAGTACTTATCGACAGGCTGGGGCGCCCTCTGAGAGAAGGAGACACGCCTGTTGCTGACCAGTCGAAAATCGACCAGGAAAAATACAAGTGGCTGGAATTCTATAAGATCAAGTTCCAGGGAACCTGGTACACCAATCTTTATAAGAAACTGGTATTGCAGACGCACACGGAATTCGGTTTCCTTGGTGCCTACAACAATGATCGTGGGGTACCTCCTTTTGAAAGATTCTACTTGGGAGGTGACGGGATGGGTACCTATAGCCTTGACGGAAGGGAATCCATCAAACTGAGAGGATATCCCAATCAATCCATCGTGCCTGCCACTCGAAACACGGTTTCAACGATGGCAGATCATGACGGGGCCACCATCTACAACAAATTCTCCCTGGAGCTGCGTTACCCTATAACACTTAAACCTTCGGCATCCATTTACGGACTTACCTTCCTTGAGGCAGGTGCCTCTTATGATGGATTTCAGCATTACAATCCTTTCCAGCTGAAGAGGTCAGCCGGCGCAGGATTGCGTATATTTATGCCAGCATTTGGATTATTAGGAATCGACTTCGGGTACGGATTTGATCCGATTCCCGGAGAAACCACCAGGAATGGTTGGGAAACACATTTTATTATAGGACAGCAGTTTTAATTTGGCACGGTATTTTCTTTAATCATTTCAGATATGAAAAAATCAATTCTTTTCGCCGGTATTTTTCTAATAGCAGGTCTTGCGGTTCAAGCCCAGAAGACAGTAAGGATTGGTTATGTGGACATGGAGTATATACTTCAGAATGTTCCCGAATATCAGGAAGCCTCGGCCCAGCTGGAAGCCAAGGTGCAGAAATGGAAATCTGAAATTGAAACAGAACTCGCCAAAGTGGAAGCCATGAGGGAGAGTCTGGAGAATGAAAAACCACTCCTTACCAGCGAACTGATTGAGGAGCGCGAAGAAGAAATAGAATTTGAACAACAGAAGGTGCTGGAGTATCAGCAGAAAAGATTCGGTCCCAATGGGGATCTAATCACCCAGAAACTCCAGTTGGTAAAGCCTATCCAAGACCAGGTTTTCATAGCTGTCCAGGAAATAGCCGCCGCCAGGGCCTACGATCTTATATTTGACAAATCGGCCGATGTGGTCATGCTCTATGCAGCCGAGAGCCTCGATATCAGCGACCAGGTGCTGCGAAGCATCACCAGGGCCTCCAATCGGGAGCAGGCGGATAGCAGAAGTGAACGTGAGGAGATCGTGAGGGAGGAAGCCAGGACTGTGGAAGAAGAGGCGGTAATCAGCGAACGGGAGCAGGCCAGGGAAGAGAAGGCCCAGGAGCGTCAGGCACTGATAGACCAGCGAAAAAAAGAACGGGATTCCATCCGCGAGGCAAGGAAACTAGAATTTGAAGCGCGTCGCGCCAAGGTGCTGGAAGAACGCCAGAGAAAAAAAGATTCGATTGCCGAGGCACGAAAACAAAAAGAAGATGACAATTAAAATTTAGAGGTTAAGCACCTTTATAAAAGTTATAAAACCAGAATACTTAAAAACGAAAATCAATTCAAATTCACTAAATCACAATTAACACTTTAAAAATGAAACAATTTAAGACCCTTTTAATAGCTGTAGCCTTAACCCTGGGAGCAACTACTTTTGCAAATGCACAATCCAAGGTAGCGCATATTTCCGCGCAGGAGCTTGTTGAGCAACTGCCAGATTTCAAAGCAGCCATGACCCAGCTTGAGAAACTTGAGAAGACCTACGATACTGAGATTAAGGATATGGTAGCTGCAGCACAGGCCACCATGAAAAGATACGATGCCGAGGCCACTACCAAGACAGACGAGGAAAACGCCAAGAGGATGACCGAACTTCAGCAGACTCAGAGAAGCATTCAGGAATATCAGCAGAATGCGCTTAGAGAGCTGGAAAAGAAAAGAATCGAACTAGTCCGTCCTATTATGGAGAAAGCTCATAAAACCATCCAGGAAGTAGCCCGTGCAAAAGGATACGATTACGTACTGGATTCCACTACAGGTTCAGGAGTACTGATGGCTGATGGGTACAACCTTATGCCTGATGTTAAGAAGGCTTTGGGAATCTAATTTTCGGAAAAAAATAAAAACCTTGTAAACTGCGCATCATTGATGCGCAGTTTTTTATTTTTACAGGAATGGGAAAAGAGCAGCCAATAGGTATTTTTGATTCCGGCGTTGGAGGCACCTCCATCTGGAAAGAGATCCACAGTCTGCTTCCCTTCGAGCAAACACTTTATCTGGCGGATAGTGTAAATGCACCCTACGGAGAAAAACCCAGACAGGAAATAATCGACCTCAGCGTCAAGAACACCCGGCGCCTGCTGGAGATGGGATCCAAACTAATCGTCGTAGCCTGCAACACCGCCACCACCAATGCCATTAAACACCTCAGGGCAGAATTCAATGTCCCCTTCATAGGAATTGAACCAGCCATAAAACCCGCTGCCCTCAGTTCAAAGACCAGGGTCATAGGCATCCTGGCCACCCGGGGTACCCTTTCCAGCGAACTTTTCGCCGAGACCTCTGATCTTTACTCCCAGCATGCCAAAGTGGTGGAAGTCGTGGGTACGGGCCTGGTTAAGGCTATCGAAAGAGGCGAAAAAGATGCCCCCGCAACCGAGCAGCTTCTAAGACGGCTCCTCGACCCCATGATGGAGGCCAATATAGACTATCTCGTGCTGGGTTGCAGCCATTACCCATACCTGATCCCCCTTTTGAAAAAGATGCTGCCAGAGGGCGTTAAAATCATCGATTCCGGCCAGGCGGTGGCCAATCAGACAAAAAATGTGCTGGAGAAGCTGGATCTATTGGCTGATGCCCCACAGGCAGCCCCCGAATTCTTTTCCAATGCCGACCCGGCAACATTGAGATCGCTGGTGTGCCCTTCGGGGGAAGCCTATGAAGTGAATTTCCTGGATTTCTAAAATTATGGGTCGCCCCTCCGGGGTTATATGTTGTTTGGGGATCAAGTTTCTACAAAGGTTTCGCCACTCCAGGGCTTTCACTCCGGATACCCTTTTTTTGGCGACAAAACAGACATCCTTCCTCTTTGTTTTTGTACTTTTGCATAAATTTTCTATATGAGCACTTATACCATAAATATACAGCCCACCACCAAACCGACCATAGTAAAATTTGAGGCCAATAAATTCCTTACCAAACACGAAAGCTTTGAATTCAGCAATATAGACGAGGCCGGAAGATCACCCCTCGCCCAGCAGCTTTTTCACCTGCCTTTCGTGAAGAAGGTCTTTATAGCCCAGAATTTTGTCGCCATTGAAAAATACAACATCGTTCACTGGAAAGACGTACAGAATGAGGTGGCAGACCAGCTTAGCGAATATCTGAACAGCGGGGGGATCGTGGTAACCCCTTCTGAAAATTCCGACCGAAAGGTCCCGGTGACGGTATATGCTGAGACCACTCCGAACCCTGCGGTCATTAAATTTGCCTCCAACAAGAAACTCGTACTGCAGGCCGTGGAATTCAAAACTCCTGAGGAGGCCGTAAATTCCCCCCTGGCGACGGAGCTTTTCAGGTTCCCATTCATCAAGCAGGTTTTTATTGACGAGAATTACCTATCCATCAGCAAAAATGAACTGGCGGAATGGGATGACATCACCAACGAATTAAGGGAATTCATCCGCGTCTTCCTTGAAGAAGGAAAGGATGTACTGAATGATGATCACATTGCCCCTGTCAAAACCACCACGTCTGAAACTGCTGCTCCCGCGGCGCCTGCCATTCCAATGGATGCAACCTCTCAGGAGATAATCGACATCCTGGAGGAATATATAAAACCGGCCGTAGCCAGTGACGGAGGGAATATAATTTTTGATTCCTACGATCCTGAGGAAAAAATCGTGAAGGTAATCCTCCAGGGTGCCTGCAGCGGCTGTCCTTCCTCTACCTATACTTTGAAAAACGGGATAGAGAACATGCTCAAGGAAATGCTTCAGGGAAGGGTTTCCAAGGTGGAAGCGGTGAACGGATAATAAAAATTCAAATACCAAAAAAGGACAGGCCTCAGCCTGTCCCTTTTTCATTTAATATCTGCGAAATCTGCGCAAAAATCTGCGCCATCTGCGGGAACCCCTTCATAGCCTTAACATGATTTTAGGCACTTTCCCGGTCACTTTCCCTTTAAATCCTTTATTTTTGCAGTAGGACAGGCAATTTCTGCCCTAAAATTACGATTTATGGAAAACCTCAAAGATATTCAGCATTATATTGCAGAATTTGCGGAACGATTAATAGGTTATCTCCCCACCCTTATCGGCGCCATTGCCCTCCTGATCATCGGGCTATGGGCCATCAGTTTCCTGATGAAATACCTGAGGAAGCTGTTTGTGCACAGAGATTACGATGTGGCGCTTCAGAATTTCACCATCACCTTCCTCAGCTGGGCTCTAAAGATCCTTCTGTTTGTGATGGTCATCACCCAGCTCGGATTTGAGACCACTTCCCTGCTGGCTGCCCTGGGAGCTGCGGGACTGGCTATAGGACTGGCCCTTCAGGGTTCCCTCGCCAACCTCGCAGGCGGGGTCCTGATCATTTTACTTAAGCCTTTCCGGATCGGGGACTGGATCGAGGTCCAGGGAGTTTCGGGCAGCGTCAAGGATATCTCGCTGTTCTATACCAAACTGAATACCTTCGGGAACCAGCTGGTGGTGATCCCCAACGGACAGCTGTCCAATGACAACATCATCAATTACTCAGCAGAAAAGACGCGCAGGGAGGAGATCATCTTCGGGATCTCGTATAACGACAATATAAAGGAAGCCAAGGATATACTTTTGAATTTGGTGAACGAGCAGGAAGATATCGAGAAGGAACCCGCGCCACAGGTACTGGTCAAGGAACTGGCGGACAGTTCGGTCAATCTGGCGGTGCGGTACTGGGCAACCAATGAGACCTTTTGGGACAGGCATTTCTTCACTATTGAAGAAGGAAAAAGAAGGCTGGAACACGCCGGGATTTCCATTCCCTTTCCACAAAGGGACCTGCATATCATCAATACCCCAAAACAAACGCTGGAGTAGAGACGCCATTTATCGCGTGTCAAGAACCCAATTATGGCGATCATGAGATCGCCACCCGGGGGGTCCAAATCTGTAGATTTGGACCAGCGAATCGGGATCCAAAAAAATTCTCTATTGCCGGGGCTTTTAAGCCCCGGTCCAGAAATCAATGATTATTCAGGGCTTTAGCCCAATTTTGAAAGGACAGTGGCTGCACTGTGGGATACGGCAGTGTGAATACTGGCGGCTCAGGGGGCGGGAGTCTCTGCGCGCTGGCCGGGTCTACCCCAACAAAAAATCCTTCAGGTAATATGGCTCGAAATAGGCCACATCCTCAAAATCCTCCTCCAGGAACTTCTCGTAGGCCAAAGCGGCCATTTCCTTCGAAGAGGGAAGCTTGTCTTCTATGAATTGCGCATTCTCATGCTTGCAGATTTCCTTAAACTTGGTCACCCCGTCCCCAATAAAGCTGACTTTCCCCTGCTCCAGATACTCCTCAAAAGAGGTCTCATCCAGGATCTTTGCCTGGGTTTCTGAGATCTGCTGTTTATCCGCATCAAATCCTGCGGTGTATACCTCCATCCTTCGCGCATCGAGCAAAGGGAAGATATAATCCCCTTCCCCCTTCCCCACCTGATGGGCCAGGGAGCTGAGCGTAGGTATTGAGATAAGCGGGATATCCAGGGAAAAACAGAAGCCCTTGGCTGCGGAAACCCCTATCCTGAGACCCGTATAAGATCCGGGACCTTTGCTCACGGCCACGGCCTCCAGATCCTCTGGGGTATATTTATTCTCCTTCAGGATCTCCTGGATGAAAATATGCAGCCGCTCGGCATGCGAATACTGATTATTGTAGTCCTCTTTCAGGGCTATCACCTTCCCGTTTTCGGCCAAAGCCACGGAACAGTTGGTGGTCGCCGTCTCTAAACATAAGATAAGTGCCATGTGATCCTCTTCATTTATTCTTCCTTGTTCTCCTCAGTGAGAACCTCCACCTTGTCTCCGGATTCCAGTTTCTTGGTCACCGTATTGTACGGCCCCGTGATGACGGTCTCGCCTTCTTCCAGGCCGGTGGTGATCTCGATATTCTGGTCATCCTGGATCCCCGTTTTCACGACTCTCAATTTAGCAATTTCTCCCTCCTTGACAAAGACAGTTTCAAATCTTTTTCCGGGAGTCGCAGATTCCTCTTTTTTATTTTTAGTGCTGGAGGTGTCAGATTTGATGACGATGGCGCTGATAGGCACCCCTATTACATTCTCTTTTTTATTGGTGATGATATCCACTGTAGCGGTCATCCCCGGACGGAAAGGAGAATACTTTTCTGGTTTTCCTTCCAGAAGATGGGCGTATGAATCCTCCAGGATCCGCACTTTCACCTTGAAATTGGTCACCTGATCAGCCGTAAGCTCGGTAGCGGCCGAATTGGAGATCTCGGTCACAATGCCTTTAAATTTTTGCTTCAGATACGCATCCACCTCAACCAGGGTCGAATCCCCCACACTCACTTTCACGATGTCGTTTTCATTCACATCCACTTCCACCTCCATTTTGGAAAGGTCGGCTACCCTGAGGATCTCGGTCCCCGCCATCTGCTGAGTTCCCACTACCCTCTCCCCAAGTTCCGCGCTGAGCGAGGAAATGGTACCCGCCATGGGGGCGTATATGTTGGTCCTCCCCAGACTTTCCCTGGCTTCATTTACCGTGGCAGCGGAACTACGGACATTGTAAAATGCCGAATTGCGGTTTGCCTTGGCCACTTCGTAAGCCGAAACGATTCCTTCCCACTCGGCGCGGGAAATGATGCCTTTTTCGAAGAGGGACTGGTTTCTTTCGTAAGCCGATTTTGCTTCCACCAGACTTGCCTCCGCCTGTGCAAGCTGCGCCTCCGCATTATTCTGGGTGGCGATGGCCCGCTGAAGACTGGACTGGTAAATATCCGGATTCACCCTTGCCAGCAGATCGCCTTCCTGGACCTGCTGCCCTTCCACTATGGGAAGCTCGATGATCTCTCCTGATACTTCAGAAGAAAGCATCACCTCCACCTCAGGCTGGATCTTTCCGGTGGCTGAAACGGTTTCCCGAATGTCTATAGGCTCAATTTTCGTAATCTCTACGGGTTCAAATTCGCCTGAATTGCCAAACCATCCCGCCTTCTTTCCAACGATCAGTAAAACGATAAGAACTAATGCAATACCAACAATGATATAAAGGGTCTTTTTCTTCATAATTAAAATTTAAGATCGGTGATAGGCACACCGAAATAAAGTTCGAGGACTTTAAGTTTGAATATATAATCGAATTTGGTGCGCACCACTTCACTTTGTGCCTCCTCCAGGTTCAACTGGGACTGGCTGTAATCGAAGGCATTGGTAAGCCCTACGTCGTAGCGTTCGGTGGCGTAATTGAAGGCCAGCTCCTGGGCTTCCTGGGCAATCAGGGCAGCTTCATAAGCTTCCCTGGCTCCCTGGGCATCTACGTAGGCCTGGTATACATCAGCCTCCAGGTCCAGCTTGGTCTGCTCCAGCAGGTATTCCGTCCTTCTCACGTTGATCTCATTGCGTTTCACCGCATTTCGCACCCCAAACCCATTCAGTATTGGAATGCTGAGCTGCACCCCATAGGAGATCCCGTCGTTCAGCTGCAGCTGTTCGAAGAAAGGCAGGGGGCTGCCTATTTCAGAAATTGTATTGGGAGTCACCACTGGTTCCATGGTAGATTCCACAAATCCAATGGTCCTGGTGGGATTATCGGGATCAATGCCTCCACTTATAAACCGGCCCATCCCCGATTCCCTGGTATTATAGTTAAAGAAGGCCCCCAGGGTTGGCAGATAAGCCCCTTTGGCGATCTCCACATCTTTTTCGGCAATGGCCAGGTTCTGTTCGGCCACCTGCACTTCGTAACGCGTTTCCTCGGCCTCCTGAATGATCTCAGAAACCGGGGTTTCCAGCACCTCCACGCCCAGGACATTATAGTCGCGGTCCACAACGTCAAAATTCTCGTAATCCTCTATCAACAGCATCTGGGCCAGGGCAATCAGGGAGATCTTAATTGCATTCCTGCCTACTATGATCCGCTGTTGCTCATTGGCTGCATTGGCCCGTATTTCCAGAAGATCCCCCTCTGGGAGCGAGCCCGCATCCACCAGCGCCTGCGTCCTTTCCAGCTGTTTTTGAGTGATCTCATGCTGTGCCTCGATCACCTTCAGGCTCTCCTTGTTGAAAAGCACCTCCAGATAGGCATTGGCCACAAACAGGGCGATATCGTCCTTCATCTGTTCCAGGGAATACTGACTTGCCAGCATCTCCATTTTTGCCCGCTGGAGTTCCTTGAAATTCCTCAACCCGTCAAATAAGGTAAGGCCCGCGGTCACCCCGGCTGAAAAGTTACGGGTGGTTTGCGTCTGCAGCACCCCGGTGGTAATGTTCTGGGTAAGCCCTGTGTTCCAGGAATTGGTGGCCGAGGCATTGAAGCTCGGAAGGAAGTTGCCAATGGCGTCAGACTTGTCTATCGCGGCCAGTTCTACATCCAGTTCAGATTGTTTTATGGAGATATTGTTTTCCATGGCGTGCAGGATACACTCCTCCAGAGTCCATTTCTTATCCTGTGCATTTGCTGAAAAACCTATTAAAAGAAGTAAGGCTATAAAATGTAATTTCTTCATAATGGTGGTTGTGAATATATGTCTTGTTCCGTTGAATATTGTTACAGAAAAAGAAGGATTAATTCGCGTTCATTGCGGTCACGGGTGCGATCTGGTTCCATACCTTGATCTTGTCGTCTTTCCCGATCCCCTCCAGGACCTCCACAAAGATCCCGTCGCTTACGCCCAGTTCGACCTCCCGGCGCTCGAATTCCTGTTCCCCCGTCTGCACTTCCACAAATGGCTCCTGCGTCTTGGGATCAAACTGTACCAGGGCCTCCTTGATGGCCAGTACCTCATCGGCACGCGCCAGAATGATGGACGCATTCGCACTTAATCCGGCACGGATGAAGGTGGTATCGGCCTTATTCAGGGTGCCTTTGATTTCAAACTGAATGGCACCGTTCTCATCGATGCCTTTAGGCGCTATATAATCCAGCACCGCATCGAAAGTCTTGTTCTCAATGGCCCCCACGGTTATTTCCAGCGGAAGGTCCTCTTTAATCTTTCCGACCTCGCTCTCATCCACTTTGCCTTCGAAGATCATCTTGTTCACATCAGCCAGGGAAGCCAGGGTGGTACCCTCGTTAAAGTTGTTGCTTTCGATCACCTGGTTCCCGATCTCCACAGGCACATCCAGCACCATCCCGTCAATGGTAGCACGGATAAGCGTATTGGCAGAACTGCCCAGCCCACTGGTGGTCCCGGTGCGCACGATCTCGTAATTCTGCTGCGCCGAAGTATAATTCTGCTGCGCCCTCTTATAGGCCACCTGCGCATTGTCAAAATCGTTGGCAGAGATCACGCCTTTGTCAAACAGCTCCTTCTGGCGGTCGTAGAGTTTCTTTTCGTTATCCAGGTTGATCTTGGCCGTGGTCACCGCGTCCTTGGCACTCTGCAGCGAGGAAACGTTGGGGATTACCCGTATCTTGGCGATCAGGTCCCCTGCTTTCACCTGCTCCCCGGCTTCCACATAGATCTCGTCAATGATCCCTGAAATATTCGGCTTTATCAGGACTTCCTCCCTCGGAACTATACTCCCCGTGGCCACGGTTTTCTTGACGATGGTCTGTACCGATGGCTGCTCCGTCTGATACACCACAGGGTCCTCCTGGTTCTTCTGATACAGGTAGTACAGCGCCCCCGCGAAGGTGAGGACAATGACAGCTAAAATTGAAATGGTAACGAACTTTTTCATTGGTTAATGGTATTGCTGATTTTTGATTTATTCTGTTCTTAAGGCGTCCACCGGCTGGACTTTAATGGCATTCTGCGCAGGGATCAGTCCCGCCAGCAGGCCGGATACGATCAGGATGGTCAGGGCGGTGAACACCACCCCCAGGTCCACACTGGGGTTGGCAAACATCATCTGGGAAGTGTCCATCCCGTCCAGCTGCATATTGATAAGGGCGATGATCCCGGTGGCCAGGGCGATACCCGCCATTCCTGAAATGATGGTGAGGAAGATGGATTCCATAAGGATCTGTCCCCTGATCGACCAGGGAGTGGCACCCAGGGCCCTGCGGATCCCGATCTCGTTGGTGCGCTCCTTTACGACTATCAGCATGATGTTGCTGATCCCGATAATGCCCGAAAGCAGCACCAGCACCCCTACAAAATAGGCTACCGCCTTCAGGGCGATGAACAGGCCGTTGATCTTGTTGAATTCCTCAAAAAGGTCAAAATGCCCTATGGCCCTTTCGTCTTCCGGATGAATGCTGTGCCGGGATTTAATGACTTCGAAAACCTTGGTCTTCAGGTCCGTTATGGCCGACCCGTCATTGGCAGTGATTGCCATCCAGCCCACCGTATCCCCCATATTGAAGGCCTGGGAAAAGGAGGTGAAGGGGATATAGATCTCCTTCTGCGCCTCCTCGATATTGCCGTTGCCGCCCCCCACTTTTTTATACGTGCCGATCACCATGAAATTGACCCCGTTGATCTTGATATAGCTGCCCAGCACCTCTTCCCCCTGCTCGTAGAGTTCCCTTTGGACCCCCGAGCCTATGATGGCGACTTTCCGCTTTTCCTTTATATCCGAATAATTGATGAACCGCCCCGAAGTGATGTCCATGGGTTCCTGCTGAATGATCTCCGGGTAATCCCCATAAACGTTGAAGGCGCCCGACTTCAGCCCCCGGACCACGTTATTCCCGCCCCCGAAACCTCCCAGCTGGTTCCGCGGAGAAATGAAACGCAGGTTGGGCACGTTTTCCCTCAGGGCAGCCACGTCCCCTGTCTTGAAATTATAGCGTCTCCCCTTGGGCAGCCCCTTGTAAGGTTTTGAGCTCGTCTGGCTCCACATGAACATGGTATTGGTGGCAATGCCTCCAAAACCCTGCTTTACGCCGTTTTCCAGGCCTTTCCCCGCGGCCAGAAGGATCACGAGGATAAAGATCCCCCACAGCACCCCAAAAGCCGTTAACAGCGTCCTGAACCAGTTGGTGGTCAGCGCCTCCAGGATTTCGCTCCATTTATCTCTGCTGAACATATTATTCGTCTCTTAAAGCGATGATAGGTTTTATACTTGCGGCCCTCCAGGCAGGCACAAATCCCGCCAGCGCCCCCGCAATCACCAGGATGATCACCGTGGTCACCGCCACGTTGAAATTGATGGAGGGATTGCTGATGAATTCTGTTTCAATGAGCGGCCCGATGACCTCCAGCAGCGCCAGACTGGACACCAGTCCCACCAGCCCCGCGATGGCCGTCACGAACACTGACTCGTGCAGCACCATGAAAACGATCGAGGCCGGTTCAGCCCCCAGGGCCTTGCGGATCCCGATCTCCTTGGTGCGTTCCTTCACGATGATCAGCATGATGTTGCTCACCCCCACGATCCCCGCAACGATGGTACAGATCCCTACCCCCCAGAAGAAGTACTTGATCATGTCCATCAGGGTGTAGAAGCGTTTTGCATTTTCCAGGGAATTGTTGATGATGATGGCGCTCTCATCGTCCGGCGCCACCGTGTGCTTTGCTTTCAGATAGGTTCTCATATCCTGGGAAAATCTTTCCGAAGCTGCCAGCGCGGCCTCAAAGCTCTCCTCCATCTCCAGGGTGAAGGCGAGGTTCTGAATTGTATCCCCGGCGTTAAATACGCGCTGGGCTGTGGATATGGGCAGAAATACCCGGGTTTCCTCCCGTTCCCCTCCGGGATCAGAGAAAATACCCACCACTTTGAAGTTGATATCCCTTATCTGTACATATTTCCCCAGCGGATCCTCATTTTTGAAAAGGTCGGTCTTCACCTTGTTCCCAAGCACCACCACCTTTTCCCAGTTCTCGTGATCGTTCAGGTTCAGGTACCTTCCCTGTACCAGGGACTCATTCTCCAGGAACTGATAATCCGGCCAGACCCCTTCCACCCGGTAGGACCCCGATTCCTTGCCGTAGGTCACCAGTCCGCCCCAGATCCTGCTGATGGAGGATTTGTATTCCAGCTCCTCCTGATATTTTTTGGTGATGTAGTTATAATCCTCATTCTTCATGGAGATCCTGCGGCCGGGATTCAGGCCCTTGTACTCCTTGGAGGTTGCCCCGGTCCACACATACATGATGTTGGCCGCATCGCCCTCAAATTCCGCAGAGATCCCGTTGCGCATGCCCTGTCCGATCCCCAGCAGCACCACGAGGATAAAGATCCCCGAGGCCACCGAAAGTCCCGTCAGAAACGTCCGCAGCTTGTTCTTGCGGATGGTTTCAAAGATCTCCTGCCAGCGTTCCAGATCAAACATTTTCGATCGCTTTTATTTTGTTCACCTTTAAGTCATCAATGATAAGCCCATCCTTCAGGGTCACGATCCGCTCCGTCATCTCCGCGATGTCGTGTTCGTGGGTGACAATAAGGATCGTCCTCCCCTCCTCATGGATCCCCTGGATCAGGTCCATCACCTCATACGAAGTCTTGGTGTCCAGGGCTCCTGTTGGCTCATCTGCCAGCAGCACCTTGGGGTCCGAGGCCAGCGCCCTTGCAATGGCCACCCGCTGTTTCTGCCCTCCCGAAAGCTCGTTGGGCAGGTGATCCCACCAGTCCGCCAGCCCCACCTTTTCCAGGTAGGACATGGCCTTCTCCATGCGTTCCTTTCTTTTGACCCCCTGATAGTATAGCGGCAAAGCCACGTTGTCGAGGGCATTCTTGTAATTGATCAGGTTAAAGGACTGAAAGATGAATCCCAGGAATTTGTTACGGTACTGAGCCGCAATCTTTTCATTGAGGTTCCTGATAGGCAGCCCGTCCAGGGTATAGCTCCCCTTGTCCGCCTCATCCAGCATCCCCAGGATGTTCAGCAGGGTCGATTTCCCCGAGCCCGAAGAGCCCATGATGGACACCAGTTCCCCTTCCGCCACATTAAAATTTATTCCCTTCAGCACATGCAGGGAATTGCTTCCCATGATGTAAGACTTGTGTAAATCCTTAATTTCGATCATGATCCTCTGTTATTAAACCCGACGCCTGCAGATAAGACTGCAGGATTGGAAAAATGTTACAGAGAATCGAAATATTTGTTAAAGCGGCACTTTTATGGGAGCCACGAATTCACGAATAATAAGTAAAAAAGATTCGTGGATTCGTGGCGAAAAATAAATGCGACCGCCTGGCAGAGTATCCAGATTCTTGGCCCCTGAGCTGGTCTCCAGACTGCCCTATCCCCCAGCGCAACCCTTTGGTCAAATTGCCCCTGACAATCCGGAATTGGGCTAAAGCCTTGATCATAGTATGGATTGCTGATCCTCCATCTGAAGCTGGAGGCAATTGAAAATTTATCTTTTGAATTCTCAATTGCCGGGGCTTTTAAGCACCGGATCCAGGATTTATCAGACAAAAGGGCTTTAGCCAAATTTTCTGCCGAATCAATCCATAGCCACGAATTCACGAATAATAAGTAAAAAGGATTCGTGGATTCGTGGCGAAAATAGAAAGCTATACCCCTTTTTCTCACTCTTTTGATGCGCCAAAATGCCAAAATGCCACTATGCCAGGGATACCTTTTTGGCATAATCCATTTTCCCGGTCGGACATCAGGTTTTTAATTTGGTTATAAATCCCCAAAAATCAAAACCAAATACTACTGATAATCCAAAGGTATAATGGCGATAAGGATGATGTTCAACTTCCATTTAAAATGGGGATCACGGCGGGGAGAGTTATGAACCAGAAAGTAAAGCTACTCGAAATCCACTGGGATCTGTCTCCCTTCCACCTCCCTAGGAACCCCATACCAATCAAGGATCAAACCCAAACTACAACCAGGTTTTTGTGGTTAAGGTCTGGGTTCTCTTTTTCGCCGGCACAAGCTGGTAAGGGAGCTGAACA
>CAMPJY010000019.1 GCA_946887025.1 uncultured Salinimicrobium sp. | reverse complement strand
GGACACCACTGCGCCCAGCCCATCATGGATTTCTTCGGGATCCCCGGAACCGTGAGGGCCTCTTTTTCATTTTACAATACAAAAGAGGAGATAGACGCACTGGTGGCTGCCGTGAAAAGAGCCCAGATAATGTTAACCTAAACCAACAGATCATGAAAAATGTCTTTTTTGTTTGCCTGGCCTTAATCTTGTTTTCCTGCGGAAGCAGCAAGGAAGTTGTAGTCGACCTTAACGGGGAATACAAACTTCTGAGCATTCAGGGGGAAGACCTTTCTGCCCAGGATTACAGTTTCACTTTCACTCCAGCTGAACATAGGGTAACCGGGGAAACCGGCTGCAACGGATTTTCAGCAAAATACACCCAGGAAAACAACGTGCTTTCCGTAGGCCGTGCCATGAGCACCCGCATGTATTGCGAAGGGAAAATGGAAATGGAACAGAAGATCATCAGCAGTCTGGAGGACGTAGCCAGAGTAGAAAAGAAGGGAAATGAACTGGTATTATCTTCGACAGATAATCAAAAGCTTTTCACCCTGACAAAAATATAAGAATGAGCAGCATAAAAGAGATACAGGAAGAGATCATCGACGAATTCGCCATGTACGAAGACTGGATGCAGCGCTATGAATACATGATAGAGCTGGGGAAATCCCTTCCCCTTATCGATGAAAAATATAAAACAGACGACAACCTCATCAAAGGCTGCCAGAGCAAGGTATGGGTACACGCCGAAATGGAGGATGAAAAACTCATCTTCACGGCCGACAGCGACGCCATTATCACCAAGGGCATCATAGCCATCCTGGTGAGGGCTTTTTCCAATCAGCATCCTAAAGACATCATCGATGCCGACACCGGATTCATCGACGAGATCGGGCTGAAGGAACATCTGTCCCCTACCCGTGCAAACGGATTGGTGAGCATGATAAAACAACTAAAAATGTATGCGGTGGCATATCAAACACAACTCAATTAACAATGGAACACGCAGAAAACTCTGAAATTCTGGGAGAAAAGATCGTGAGGGTCCTCAAAACCATCTACGATCCGGAAATTCCTGTGGATATATATGAACTGGGACTTATTTACGACGTCATGGTGAACGCCGAGGACGAAGTAAAGGTCCTGATGACGCTTACAACTCCCAACTGCCCCGTAGCCGAATCCCTTCCGCAGGAAGTGGAGGAAAAGATAAGATCCATGGACGAGGTATCTGATTGCGAAGTCGAGATCACCTTCGATCCACCATGGACTCAGGAGCTGATGAGCGAGGAGGCGAAGCTGGAACTTGGAATGCTGTAAAAGGAATTGAAAGATTCAAGGATTGAAAGATTGAAAATTTAATTTGAAAATTTGGGGATTTGGAAATTTGAAAATGTAGGGTCGCGATTTATCGCGTTCTGCGTCTGAGTGGTTTCACAAATTCCTTGGTAAATCCTATCTTTAGCTCTTTCAATCTTTCAATCATTAAATCTTTAAACCCTCTCCCATGTCTACTGAAATCGTAAACCGCGTCGCCAACAGCAAGCTTGTCACTTTTGACCTTGAGGATTTTTACCCTAAAGGGGAACGGGTACTTTTTGATATCAAAGACTGGTTGCTGGAAGGCTTTGTGCTGCGGGAAAAGGATTTCCGGGAGAGTGCAAAAGAATTTGACTGGTCCATCTATAAAGATGCTTACGTAGCCCTCACTTGTTCCACCGATGCAGTGATCCCGGGATGGGCATATATGTTACTGACCACCTATCTTTCCCCCTACGCTAAAAAAGTGGTGGTAGGCGATCTGGACACTTTGGAAAGCATCCTGTACAGTGAGCTGATCCAGGGGCTGGATGTTTCGGAATATCAGGACAAGCCGGTTATCGTAAAGGGCTGCTCCCGAAAACCCGTTCCCCAGAACGCCTACATTCAGCTGATCCAGAGGCTGCAACCCGTGGCCAGAAGCATCATGTATGGGGAGGCCTGTTCTTCAGTCCCTTTGTACAAAAAGCCCAAATAACAACTTCCCATTCTGATTAGTATCACCCGAATCTAACCCCAATGATCAAAAATTTCAGCTTCCTCATCGGTATTCTATTGTCATTAAATCTCACAGCACAGGAAGACAGCACTCCCCCACCGCCGGATGGATGGAGTAACGAAGGGAAGATCCAGCTGCTGTTCAACCAGACTGCCTTCAATGAAGAGTGGACCGGAGGAGGAACGTCGAGTATTGCAGGGAACCTTTCACTAGACTACAACTTCAACTATCGCAGCGGCAGTTTTACCTGGGATAACAAAATCCTGGCGAATTATGGGCTGACAAAACTGGAGGACGACGATTATACAAGGAAGACCAGCGACAGGCTGGAGTTCAATTCGATTGCCGGGAAGCAGCTTGAGGATTCTGAATGGTATTATTCCTTCTTCACCAATTTCAGGACCCAGTTCAGCAAAGGCTACGAATACAGCGAAGACGCCGAAACCGGGGAGGTGCTGCGCACAGAAACTACCAATTTCCTTTCGCCAGCCTATCTGCAATTCGGGCCGGGGATGATGTGGAAGAAGAATGAGAATTTCCACGTAAACATTGCCCCGGCTACCGCACGTTTTATCTTCGTGGACTCTTATTTCACCAGTCAGCCCGGTTACTCCGACGGCGCCTATTACGGGGTGGATAAGGGGGAATCTTCTCGTTTTGAACTGGGAGCCTCTGTGGGGGCTTATGCAAAATTTTCCCTGGTGGAAAATGTCAGCATGGAAAACTCCCTCAGCCTGTATTCCAATTACCTAGAAAATCCGGGTAATATCGATATTGACTACCTGATGAACCTGGACATGGCTATCAACAGTTTTCTTTCCGCCAACCTGATCTTCCAGGCTATTTATGATGATAACGCGGTTGGGGCTTTCCAGATAAGGGAAGTCTTCGGGCTGGGACTGAATATTGGTATTTAATTTCAAGGACCACGTTTAACAGGATTTTCATGGAAGCTTTCTTATTACCTTCCTGAAAATCTGCCACTCTTTAAGTTAAACATTCCGAATTAAGAAGCCTTAACGCTTAAAATCTTTGCCACTTTCCCTTTTTACATACCTTTGTAATAAGACCAAAAAATTCTATGCTAGAAAAGAACGATTTACAACACGAGAAGGCAGTATTGGTGGGGATTGTGACCCGCGAGCAGAATGAGGAAAAGCTGGAGGAATACCTGGATGAATTGGAATTCCTCACCTACACCGCAGGTGGGGAGGTGGTGAAACGCTTCAGTCAGAAACTGGAGGTTCCCAATCCAAAAACCTTCATCGGAACCGGAAAGATGGAGGAAGTACGGATTTTCGTGGAGGCAAATGATATTTCCACGGTGATCTTTGATGATGAACTTTCTCCTTCCCAGCAGAAAAACATTCAGCGGATCATCGACTGCAAGGTCCTGGACCGTACGAACCTTATCCTCGACATCTTCGCCCAACGTGCCCAGACGAGTTACGCCCGCACCCAGGTGGAGCTGGCGCAGCTACAGTATCTGCTACCGAGACTGGCGGGAATGTGGACTCACCTGGAACGCCAGCGTGGGGGGATCGGGATGCGTGGTCCGGGGGAAACAGAGATCGAGACGGATAGACGGATTGTAAGGGATAAGATTTCCCTTCTGAAGAAAAAACTGGAAACCATAGACCGACAGATGGAGGTGCAGCGCGGAAACCGGGGACAGCTGGTACGTGTCGCTTTGGTGGGATATACCAACGTTGGGAAATCCACCTTAATGAACGTCATCAGCAAGAGCAATGTCTTTGCAGAGAATAAACTCTTTGCGACCCTGGATACCACCGTGAGGAAGGTCGTGATACGCAATTTGCCCTTCCTGCTAACGGATACGGTTGGATTCATCAGGAAATTGCCCACCCAGCTGGTGGAGTCCTTTAAATCCACCCTCGATGAAGTGCGTGAAGCCGACCTGCTGCTGCACGTGGTGGATATTTCGCACCCGACATTTGAGGAACATATCTCTTCGGTGAACCTGATACTTTCTGAAATTAAAAGCGCCAACAAACCTACCCTGATGGTGTTCAATAAAATAGACAATTATAGAGCGGAGGAGATTGAGGCCGACGACCTGATGACCGAAAGGACCTCTTCGCATTATTCCCTGGAGGAATGGAAGAACACCTGGATGAACAGAATGGGAGAGAATGTGCTGTTCATTTCGGCCCTCAACAAGGAGAACCTAGAGGAATTCAAGAAGAAGGTCTACGAAGAAGTGCGGGAAATTCACATCACCCGGTTTCCTTATAACAGCTTTCTTTATCCAGATTACGACGTTTCCCAGGACGAGGAGGAGTAGGAAGACTGGAGTCCGAAGTCCGAAGAAAAAATTCTGCGCTAATCTGCTATAAAATCTGCGCTATCTGCGGGAAAAACCATATACCCTCAAAGAAAATGAGACCTCTAAAAAAGGTCTTATTTTTTTGTCTAAATTTAATCAACTGAAAACCCATAGCTTATGAAATCCATATTTATACTGCTAAGTCTGCTTTTTAGCATCAGCAGCACAGCCCAGGAACTGGAAGGCGCCTGGAAACTGGAATCCGAAAACGGAGTGAAGGTCACCGACAGGGAAGTCATCAAGATCTATCAGGATGGTTATTTTTCCTATGGTGCAAAGGAAAAGGGCACCAACAAATTCCTGGAAGCCGGGGGCGGGCAATTCTCCAGCAATCCCCTGGTGGAAACCAGTTACACGGAGTCCTTTGACTTTCACACGGGAAATCCGGATCTGGTGGGAACCGACAAGACCTACAGCCTCAGTGTGGAGGGGGATACCCTCACCCTCTTATCTTCCGACAATCAACCACAGGTATGGCATCGGATTTCGGATCGAGAGGACGCCCTAACGGGAAACTGGGTGATCACAGGAAGAAAGCGCGATGGGGAGCTGAATCGGATGACTCCGGGAGATCGGCGCACCATCAAGATCCTTGGCGGGGGAAGATTTCAGTGGGTGGCTTTTAATTCGGAGACCAAGGAATTCAGTGGTACCGGGGGAGGCACCTACACTGCGGAAGATGGGAAATATGTCGAGAACATCGAGTTCTTCTCCAGGGATGACAGCCGCGTGGGCGCCAGCCTGGAATTCGATTACGAGGTTAAAGAGGGGGAATGGCACCACAGCGGGAAAAGTTCGAAGGGGGAGCCGATGTATGAGATATGGTCATCTTATGAGGATGCGTATTTGGGAAGGTTTGAGTGATGGGTGTGGGGAGGCAGCCGAGCAGCCGAGGGGCAGCCGCAGCTGCCCTTACTGGACTGCTTTTTCGGCACAGCGTTCTCCATCGATGGCAGCGGAGACGATGCCTCCTGCATAGCCTGCGCCTTCGCCACAGGGATACAGTCCTTTGATCTGGATGTGTTCAAAGCTGTCGCGGTCGCGGGGGATCCTGACGGGAGAAGAGGTTCTGGATTCGGTGGCGTGAACTACCGCCTCATTGGTATAATAGCCTCGCATGGATTTCCCGAACTCCTGAAATCCTTTCTGCAGCGTCTTGTGGATGAAATCTGGAAGCACCTCTCCCAATTCCACCGAAGTGATTCCCGGTTTATAAGAAGTGATTGGAAGATCAGCTGAGATCTTTCCGTTACTGAAATCCACCAGCCGCTGGGCGGGAGCGGTTTGTGACCTTCCCCCCGCCAGCCAGGCCTTCTTTTCCACCTCCTGCTGAAAATACATGGCTGCAAGAGGAGAATTCCCGAATTTTGCGAAGTTCTCAGGCCGCACTTCCACTACAATCCCCGAATTCGCCGTTGGCTGATCCCTTTTGCTGGGGGACCAGCCGTTGGTCACGACCTCTCCCGTGGAGGTGGCGCAGGGCGCAATGATCCCGCCGGGACACATACAGAAGGAATATACCCCTCTCCCCTCCACCTGTTTCACTATGCTGTATGCCGAAGGGGGTAAAAATTCCCCCCGATCCTCCGTGTGGTATTGGATCTTATCTATCAGCGACTGCGGATGCTCCACCCTTACCCCAAGCGCAAAAGGCTTGGCTTCAATAGCAATTTCCTTTCTGTGAAGCAGCTCGAAAATATCCCTGGCTGAATGTCCCGTGGCGAGAATCACTTTTCGGGAGGCTATGGAGGTGCCATTTTTCAGCTGCACCCCCGTGATTTCATTGTCTTTAATATGCAGATCGACAACCCGGGAATCGAACAGCACCTGTCCCCCATGCAGAATGATCCTCTGCGTCATATCCTGGATGATCTTGGGGAGTTTATTGGTCCCGATATGAGGATGCGCCTCCACCAGGATCTGTTTGGTAGCCCCAAAAGCGACAAAAAGTTCCAGGATCCTCATGACATCCCCCCTTTTCTTGCTTCGGGTATACAGTTTCCCGTCAGAATAAGTCCCTGCCCCGCCTTCCCCAAAACAATAATTGGAGTCCTCGTTCACCAGGTGCTCGATATTAAGCTTTTTAAGATCCCTTCTCCTGGCTCTGACATCTTTACCCCTTTCAATAACGATAGGTCTTTTTCCGAGCTCTATACAGCGGAGGGCAGCAAATAAACCCGCAGGTCCGGCTCCGATGATAATAATCTCTTCGGCATTTTCCACATTGGGATATTCCGGCGGATTTACGGGTAGCTCCTCATAATCCTCCTGTACAAACAACAAAACTTTCAGGTTCACCTTCACCGCCCGCTGGCGCGCATCTATGCTTCGTTTCAGAATTTCCACATGGCGGATCTCCTGAAAGGATATTCCGGTATGTTTCGCCAGAAAATGTTTTAAGGCAAGGCTATTGCCCGCAGTTTCAGGGGTTACCTGTATGGAAAATTCTTTCTGCATAAGGCAGCAAAGATAAAACATTCCGCTATGCCGCAACTGAAAGTTGTTTTTATGACACCTGACAAAATTTGGAAGAAAGACTGTAAGCCTTTGAATCCCAAGCCATTATTAAACAAAAAATTTGGTTTCTTCAGAAATAAATTCTACTTTTAAACATCAGACAACTGATATCCTACACTTTTTATCTATCCCTACACGCTAAACAGCCCTTAATCACAGTGCCTTTGGTAATTGTAATTAAATCTTTATGTCATGAAAAAGGGGGTGTTGGTTTCCGTGTTTTTAATTTTCATGTGCTCTTGTGAAGCAGAAAATATTGATGAGGAGTCTTTTACGGGAGAGACTTTAATAGAGGATCTTGGTCCCGGAGAATATCTTTATCTGTCACTTAATGGGGAGAAGCATGAAATTGTTGATTCCGTAAACCTTTCCGCACAGGTTCAGACTAATCAGGATTCCGCGGTAATTTCCTTTGTAATGAACGGAGAACTTCCTCCGGAAAACGAGTTGATCTTTAATCTTGTAGTCTGCTTTTACGATGGTCCGGGAATCTATTATACCGGGACGGGCGACGATTTAAGCGGTAGTATTCTTAACCTGCAGGGTTATGAGTGGTTCTGTAACCGTACTACCAGAGATCCCGGAATTGTAATGATCAAAAAAGCGGATGAGGAATATATAGAAGGCTCCTTTAAGATCCGTGGATTTAATCCTGAACTTAAAAATTATGTACTTCAGAAAGGCGATTTCCGGGTGAAATGGGAAAAATTCACTAATTAAATCAGTTTCCCGTCACCAGTATCTCATCCAGTTCATAGATCCCGTTATAATACGTCAGGTCGCTGCCCGTGTACCTGAAGGCAATATATCCTTTGCCCTCCACACAGGACAGGCTGACTTTTCCAGAGGAGATCCAGTCCCCGAAATAATCAGAAACTCTTGCAACATAAGCTGAGGGAAGAATTTCCCAGGTGGCAGCCGTAAGATTTTCCGGTAGGCCATCCCAATCATTAGAAAACAAAACATTCAGTATACTTCCATTGGCAAAGCTTGTAGAAGTCATGAACTGCAGCACTTCCCCTGTCTGGGCGCTGAATTGGATGGGAGGGGTTATCAACCAGCTCACGCTCCTGTAATCGCCCGAACCCGGCGTCTGTACCCTTGCTGAAGTACCAAGGGACGCGTTGGCTCCTGAAGCGCTGAAGCCTTCCCAGGTTACAGAGCCTTCCTGTATGAAATTGGTCCAGCCATTCCCGTCTATCGGGGAATTGTTCTTCTGCCCTTCAAAATCTTCCCTGAAAATTACTTTAGAACCTGCACTTAGGGCAGTTCCACAATCCAGGATCTCAGGATCACAGCGCTCTCCTTCTTTAAAATCGAGGTCCTGCGGACTGTTGAGATAGATGGTGAAAAATTCATCATAGAAATCCCGGGTGAGGATGCCCCTAAGACTTCCTTTACCTTTTGGCAATTCTAGAGTTTTAAAACTGGCAAAAGTACTAGTACTAAGAACCGTTGGAAAATCGCCATCACAGCTTACAATTTCCCTCTCCCCGTCAAACTCATCACTGTTCTCGCTCGCAAAAGTGAAGCTTTTCTCGCCATTGACATAAAAAGGAGCGAATTGCATGTTCTCCAGTTCAATGTAGAGGTTCTCCATCCTGTCAGAGTAGTCAATCGACTTAATCGCCAGAGGAACAATTTTGGAGGTATCGGCCGTGCGAACAAGATGTTCCTGAATTCGCGACAGGGGAATTGGATCGATCAGTTTTCCGTTGGCGATGCCCAGGGCAGCTACCCCATTTAATTCCCCAATACTCAAACCTTTCAGCTTTACATAGATCCTTCGACCAAAGTCAAAGGTTTCGAAGTAGGAGGCCAGATTTATTTGTACCGCGACTCCGGCGGTAGGATTTTCGGGAGCATCCTGAAGGATGAGTTCCTTATAAAAATTCCCTGCCTCATCGCTGGAAACCACATAGGCTTCCATGATCAGCTCATCTTCAATTGTCACGACATCCACCTCGTCAGGGGACTGGTATAAGGTCCCGAGTAGTGCACTGATACTTGTGTTGGTTTCCATGCTAATGTCTTGTGGTTCCAAGGCCTGAGGTACCTCATAATCATCTCCTGGAACGCAGGAAAGGAAAATAAACAACATTAACTGAAACTGAATAAACCTCTTTTTCATATCGAATATTTTATTAAAACTTTAAAACCTGAAATATATATGGGTATAATAGGTGGTGCCGTAGCCGTACCAGTACTTGGGCCCGAATATTGGCTGCTCCCTTCCCTGATCCTCCCTAAGGGTTCTGAAATTCGCATTTCTCGACTGTTCATAGCCTCCTGTCTTGAAACTGACATCCAGAAGATTGTTCACACTGGCAAATATTCCCACGAAGTAATCCCTGATCCTCCAGGATTTCCCTCCAATGAGGTTCACCAGAAAATAATCATCAAACTGCTCCTGCTTCAGGAGCTGTCGCGCCGTTTCCTCGTCGTAGTCATTAAAAGGAAGACCGTCTGCATCGGTAGCAAAATTTCGCGTTCGGGTCAGGGGGGCAACGTCCAGGAAGGCATGGGAAAAATAATTGGTGCTGGCGGAAACAAACCAGTATTTCGGATCCCTGTATTCAAAACCCAGTTGAAAAGCCCTCTGCGGGCCTCCCGCCAGGTGGTAGTTCTTTAAATGCGCTTCCCCGTAATCCAGCACCTCACTAAAATCATCTGAAGTGAGATAAAGCCGGGGATTTTGGCTGTAGATATACTCCCCCACCGCTGCAGCAGCCTTCAATTTAATATCGGGAGTCAGCTGGACCTCAAGCCCAAATTCCCCTCCCAGATATCGTTTTCCGATTCCAGTAAGCACCTCCTGCACAAAAGCCGTCGTGGAATTCCTGCCCAGGCCAGAGATCCCATCGGCATAGTAGACAGAGATTTCAGTGGCATCAGATATTTCGGTATAGTACCCCGTTATCCGTGCTTTCAGAAAAGGAAGCCGAAGGTGATAACTCAGATCCGCAGCCTGAATTATTTCACTCTCCAGCCCTGACACCACATTGTTATTCTGGCGGGAATTGGAGAAGGAATTCCGCAGATTGGGAGCCCTGGTAAAAAAAGCAGCGTTTACAGTAAATAAATGTCGCCCGGAATATTTATAGGTCGCACCTCCTTTAACTCCATAATTCAGAAAATCCAATACCTCGCTTTTTCCCAAAGAGTTTTCAGGAAAATTCCCGTTCTGGTAATATCCCGTCCGCTGATAGGTAGATCGGGAAAGCTTTGCACTGCCAAAGAAGTCTAGGTGCTTTGAAAAATACTGGGCCTGTACAAACCCATCCAGCACCAGGGCATCAAGGTCATAAAAATATTTAAAGGGCTCCCCCTTCCCCACCAGCCTGTTTGGATTCAGCAGATTAGTCTGAGCCGCGTCCCCTTCAGAAAAGGAGTCGACATCGAGATAGGCATTTCCACCAAGTAGGTCCAGTAGTTTTGCGTAATTCCTGCTTTTCAGGCTCCTCCCTCCCAGGGAAGCGTTCAGAGTGATGTTCGAATTCAGCTCTGTGCGAAAAATGCTGTTGGCAGATACCTGTCTATCTTCATTCCGGTCTTCATATAGAATATAAACCGAATTCCCACCTGCAGCTGTAGTGGTCAGGTTGGCAGCATACAAGGAAGCCCAGTCAAGCTGTCCATCCTCCAGGAATTCCTGTTGAGCCAGATAGGCCGCGCGATAATTCAGGTCCTCCTCCGATCTAAGAAAATAGCTGGGGAGTTTCTGGTAATAAGCAGGATCCGGATTGCTGCCTCCGCCTACGAACATATCCTGCCCATCAACTACTGTCCTTCGGCTCCCCCCATAATCGATTCGGCTGTTGCCCATATTCCCAAACTGCAGCGCCACATTGGAATTCAGAAGAGATCTTTCTGAAAGTTTCCAGAAATGATTGAGCATAAGGATCGGCTCCTCCACCCGCTGCATCCGCGAATTCCGGATCTCCCCATCCTGAGATCCCCAATACGAATTATAGGTGATCCCCCGAAGATCGATCACCTCCTGCGTATTTGCTGAAGTCTTCCCTCTTCTGACAGGCGTATAGATACCTGTGAAATTCAGGGAATGGTTTTCATTGAACTTCTTTTCCACTGCCACAAAAAAGGAATTCGCTTCATACAGGCTGCCATCCCTGAAGCCTTCCTCTGCAAAACGCCGGGAGAGGGAAACTGCATAGGCCCAGCCTTCAGGAGTCAGTCCCGAACTGTAACTCCCCATCCCCCTGCCCGTGTAGGAGCGATTAGAAGCCGCATAAGAGACTTTCCCTCCTTGGGAATATTCCGATGCCCTCATGATGATGTTCGTCGTTCCTGCGAGCCCTCCGAAACTCACTCCCGAAGGCTCCAGGCCCATTGAGAAAACCTGATTGCGCTGCACATCATTCAGACCGCCCCAGTTGCTCCACAACGGGCGACCATTATACAGCTTGTTCATTTCGATCCCGTTGATCAGAATTATGCCATCTTCACTATTGAGGCCTCTTGGACGAAAGAAAGTCTGACTGAAATCAAAAGCCGCAGCATTGAGAAAAGCATCTTTGGTAGCCTGCAGCAGACCCGACACATTGTCGAATCCTCCCTCCTCCTCATCCAGTTCCTGATCCGTCAGACTTATAATACCTGAACGCTGCTGATCCTGAAGCAGATCCGGCTGCAGCAGAAGAAGCCCCAGGTCTTTTACCATTCCTTCTTCGATGGTTACCGGATATCTTTTTTCGAAATACCCATCTTTGGAAAGAATTAATAGCTGCGTCCCCGACGGTTGAAGCGTGACAAGAAGGAAATCTCCCTCGCTGTTGGTCTCCACTTCAGTAGAACTATTTTCCAGCCCTAGTTTCACTCCCGAAATGGGCTTATTGGAAAATTCATCCAGAACCTTTCCACGGATCCCCGTTTCCTGGCTTTGAATACCTATATAAGAAAAAATAAGGCAATAAAGGAAAACCCTCCTGCACGGATGCAACAGCTTCATCATCTGAAAATTAGAAGTGCAGGAAAGTAGTGGTTGATATTAAAATTACATTTTTTTATTTAAATTTGATCTGCCTTCCCAAAGTTTTATTGTACTAATATTCAGACATCTATAAACAATGAAAGGGGTAAGGAAACTTCTGATAATTCTCCTGATTTTAATAGGCACTGCGACCTTTTCCCAGGAGAAAAAAGATTACATAATCCAGACAGTGGCATTCTATAATCTGGAGAATCTCTTCGACTATGAAGATGATCCCGTGACCTTTGATGAGGACCGGACTCCTGAAGGTAAGGACCACTGGACACAGGAGATCTATCAGGAAAAGCTGAAAAACATGGCTCATGCCATCAGCAGGATTGGTATTGATCAGGGTCAGAATCTTCCCATCCTGGTCGGCCTTTGCGAACTGGAGAACCTCAGGGTGCTGGAAGACCTGGTGAAGGAGCCGGCGTTACTGGAGCAGCAGTATGGCATCATTCATTTCGACTCTCCCGACCGAAGGGGAATAGACGTGGCACTGCTCTATCAGCCCCGGTATTTTATCCCTAAGAATTCAGTGAGCCATGAGCTGGCCCTCTACGAGAGTCAGGATCCTGAAAAACGTGTATTCACCAGGGATCAGCTGGTGGTAAGCGGTTTTCTGGAAGGGGAAGAGATCCACCTTATTGTGAACCACTGGCCCTCCCGGAGTGGCGGGGTTTCTGCAAGTTCCTATAAGCGCGAACAGGCTGCCTTGCTCAACAGAAAGATCATCGATTCGCTACAGGCCATCGATCCCTACTCCAAGATCATAGTAATGGGCGATTTCAATGATGATCCCGTCAACAAAAGCATCCGTAAACTTACCCGGAGTGAGAATGATTCACTTTCGATTAAGGATATTTTCAACCCCATGGCCGAGTTGTTCGACAGGGGAATTGGGAGCCTTGCTTACAGAGACAGCTGGAATCTGTTCGATCAGATCCTGTTATCACAGCCTTTTCTCGACAAAGATTATTCGGGCTATCAGTTCTACAAGGCTCATGTTTTCAACGAAAAATTCCTCACCACGCCTGATGGACAATACGAAGGGTACCCCTTCAGAAGCTTTGGGTATGGAGGCTATACAGGGGGGTATAGTGATCATTTTCCGGTGTATGTTTATTTGATTAAAGAATTGAAAGATTGAAGGATTGAAAGATTGAAGGATTGAAAGATTGTTATCGGGCCGAGCTTATCGGAAGGCTTCGAGGAATTGTTTATATTTAAGGGACCAAACTAATTCCCATGAAAATATTGCAGGGTGGGGTTCCAAAGTGTGGGAACTTCTGGCTGTACCAGATTATACAGGAGATCCTGAAACGCGCCGGGAGAGATGCCTCTTCTTTTATAGAAAAACAGCCTATTTACCAGTTAGCGAAGGACTGGGATCTGAATTATCCCACGCAGGCCAGCATTGATGTGCTGGATATAACAGATCTTCAGTGCAGCTACCGCATCAGCAGCATTTACAGGATGCCTGTTGATTCTGTTGAAAACTACGTAGCAGAAACCAATCATGTCTGGACCCACTCCCCCATCTGCCAAAGAAGTGAGGAGGTGCTGCGGCTTTTTGATAAAAAGATCTACATCATTCGCGATCCACGGGACAGGGCTGTTTCCGCATCCAAATATTACACTTCGGAATATATGCTAAAGTATTACCCCCAGGAGGAGACAGATCCTGAGAAATTCCTCAACAAGAATTTTGAAAGCCTTATGAAGGAATGGGTATGGCATGTATTTGATCATCTCAGAATGAGTCAGGGGAATAATATCCATATCCTGTTCTACGAAAACCTGCTGGCTGATTTCCAGGAGGAACTCTCCAGACTATTGGAATACCTGGAGCTGGAATTGAGTACTTCTGAAATGAAAGCTATTGAAAAGGAAGTAAGTTTTGATAAACTTAAACAAACGAATCCGAAGCATCTGAAGACAGGAAAATCGGGATACTGGCAGGAGCAGCTTTCAGAAGAACAAAAGCAGAAGGCAGAAGCAATTGCAGGGCCTCTGATGGAGGATTTAGGATATATCAATGGGGGAATTCCCCGGTTTCCAAAATCCTATACTGAGGAAGATTTCGAGCACCTCAGGCAGCGGATCATTGGTGGGAGAGACCAGTTCTGAATTGTCCCGCCTTTACAGGCAGGTATTCTTACCTTTTCAGCAAATCTCTGATCACCACACCCCCAGCTGCCTGCCAATAGTTTTCAGCTGCCCGATGTGATAAGCATTGTGATGAAATACAGCCATGGCGGCCCAACTGACAGTCTTTCCATTGGAATATTCCCTGAAAAGATCAGTTTCCGGGTCTCTTATAATGCCAATAACCTTTTCCAGTTCTCCGGCGAAAGCTTCGATGGCAGCATCCCACTCCTGCTGGTCGTTGGGCTGATGGTTTTCCGACCAGTAGGCGTCTTCCCAGACCTCCTGATGTTCTTCAGGCTTCTTCATGAATTCCAGCAGGGTTTCCTGCCGTGCCTTCATGTGGTTTAACAGGATCCACGCAGAAAAGTGAAGGCCGTCCAGTATAATGGCGGCCTTTCTATAATCAAATTCCTGCAAAAGGATAAGGCTTGGTGCGAAACCTCCATGAAGGAATTCCACGAGTTCCCTCCGTATTACTTCGTCAGGTTTAAGAGAATCCACTAATTAAAACCAGTTACCCCAAGGTATTCTTGAAAGCACAAAAAGTGTCGCGATGGTATAGAAAATGGCGAGGTTTTTAAACTTAGCCTGCGAAGTAAGTTTCTTTTTGTGTTTTGAATATCCCATGGTGATAAATATGACAGCCAGCAACATCATAAAGGGATGCTCCACCAGGACCAGTCGGATCTCTGAATTCCCCATGACTTCCCCCATCCCTCCGGACCAGGCGTCGAAATAAGGAGACACAAAATATAATACCAATCCTATTAAAAGCTGCAGGTGGGTAACGATCAACCCGAACAGGGACAGCCTGAAATCATTATTGCCATATTCTTTTTTGCTGAAGAAGCCCATCAGAGCGTTGATGGTGGCAATCAAAAGCACGACGACCACAAGATAGGCCCACATGGAATGGATGAAGAGTATTGTTTCGTACATAAGTTTTGTTTTATGGTAAAGATAGCCTTTTTAACGAAAAAACGCCCCGTGGAAAAGGGGCGTTTTTCTTATGTCTTTCTGGAAATATTGCTATTCCCAAAGATTTTCAGCTGCATCTCCTCCCCAAAGCAGGGTTGCCAGATACGGGTTGTCAATAAAGGGGTTTCTTACTCCCTGGGCTTCAGATATAACCTCGTTTCGCTGTTCTTCAAATTCAGAAACAGGATCTTCAATATTCCATTTCAGGAACAAATCCAGGTTACCCACCGCGGCGAAATCCTCGCCATAGCGCACGTTCAGGTACATAACCATTCGGGCCACATCCCCTTTCCACTCATCACCGGGAAACCACTTATCCCCATCCACAAGCTTATAGGTGCCAGTGCCATCGGTATAAGGATGGTTGAGTCTCAGCCCATTCAGATCTCTGTCTGCCACCCTCAGGTGGTGCAGGTCAGTCACCGCTGGCTCAGAATCCAGTCTCGATTGCGGATAAATATGCTCGGTATTGAAGGTTTGCGGAGTATAGGAATTGTTTCCAGACTGATACTCCTCCCAATATCTGCTTTCCCCTGAGTACATAAGGATCACATTATCCGGATTGTCCAGGTCCTCGTCAGCTTCATACAGATAGTCATGTCTCTGCCCGTATGAAAGGATGGTAGTATGCTTGTCGATGCTAAGGTCCTGCAGGATTTCGTAGTTAAGCTCTGCATTGGTCGAGAAGGCTACATTGGCGTAATATTCACTGATTTCTGAAGGCACATTGAACGCCACAGGCTCCATAACTGTTATGGTAACCACGGCTGAAGAACAGGAAGCCTCAGGTTGGTCATCATCGCAAATTGTGTAGGAAAAAGTATCCTCTCCAATGAAGCCGACTGCAGGTTCATAAGTAACAGTACCATCTTCATTCAGGCTAACTGAACCTTTGGAATTGCTGTCATCAACAGAAGTCAGGGAAGCCGAATCAACAATATTGTCATTCGCCAGAAGGTCATCGATTTCCATACTTACCGTAAGCAGGGTGGCATAGCTGTCTGCAGCAGCTTCGGGCGTACCGGCATCGGAAACAGTAACTTTTACCGTTGCGGTATCACAATTCCCGTCTCCATCGCAGATAGTGTATTCAAAACTATCCTCACCAATAAAATCGGCCTGAGGTATATAAGTATAGGTGTTATCGCGGTTGTCGATTATTTCAGCGCCATTCTCGCTTTCTGAATCAATATCATCCATACGCGCATTGTTGTGTAGCTCGTCGTTCTCAAGCAATCCGGCTATGGTGAGTTCCTCACCCTCAGTAGTACTTACCGCATCATCATTTGCTACCGGAACCTCCGAAGGGGTTGGATCTATAGGTTTTTCAGAAACCTCATCGTCAGAACTACAGCTCAGGATCACAAGTCCCATTGCTAAAAATAACATCTTTTTCATTTTTCTCATTTTCCGGAATCTTAAAGATCCCACGGTTATTAAATGAAAACCTCCCATCCCGCGAGGGACAGGAGGCTTCTGAATTTTTATTAGATTCGGACTATTCCTGAAGGACCCAAACGCCGTCCTTCTTGATAACTGCCCATTCCTCAGTACTATACCCACCGGCATAGGCTGTAAGGAGCACTACGTACTTCTGACCTTCCTCAGCAGAAGGATGTCTTTCATCCAGAAGGATATTGATAGCTTCAAGAATCATTTCATCAGACCAGTACTCAGCATCTCCCGATCTTCTTTCGAAGCTCTGGAAGAAAGCAGCATTATCAGCAGGGCCAGGATATTTCTCGATCAGTGCATCCCCGATAAGAGTATAATCCTCATCTGTCAGGGTATATCTGATGGTGTTATCCGGTACCCATACATCTCCATCATGTCCAAACTGAAGAGTATGAGTTTCTATATTGGTATACTCAACCCATTCTGTACCATCATAAATAAAGTACATGATGTAGTTGTTGGTGGTATTTTCATCAGTATTACCGTCTCCATCAATATCCCAGATATCATCAGTGTAAAGTCTGTAGGTAACAGGAACAATTTCTCCTGCTTTCACATCCTGATACTTGTATTTTTCCTTCAGGAAAATTGGAATCTTGGCAGCAGCGATGTCCTCTGTAGGGAAGTTGTCGAAACTTTCACCCATTTCAGAATATTCCTCTTCGGTAAAGCCTTCAGCAAAGATCCACTCTCCATCCTCATACAGGAATCCGTTGGTAGGGTTTGACGCCTGTCCATCGTAATATTTATAAGTAAGGGCTACCAGAGTTCCATCTTCTATGTTTGGATACTTATCATTCAGGAAAGTATAGATCTGATCCATATCATCAAAGTTGTTGAACCTCTCAGTTTCAGGATAAGAATCGTAATCCTCGGTGGTAACTTCGTAAACTACCAGGCTGTCTTCCTTAGGCAGGGAAGCATACACATCAAAAGTTACGGTTGCAAGTGAACCGGATCCCCATACAGGATATTTCATATCAAGCAATTCAGGAATAAGGGTCTTTGCATCATCAACTGAGTTGAAGTTGGCAAAATTCAATCCTAATCCTGCTTCCTCATCCTTATAATCATCTTCGGTCAGTGTGAAGCTGGTTTCCCCTACGATTGGGGCAGCATCGATCTCCGCATCAATTTCTTCATGGATATCATCCAGGGGTTCGCAACTGGTGAAGGCCAGCCCAGCGAACATCATTAAAAAATATATCGACTTTTTCATCTTGATTTTTTTAAAAATTAATTTTAGCTCCTACAGTGTAGGTTCTTCCCCATCCGTAATAAACAGAAGCGGTACGCGCGTTAGATAAGGAACCATCACGGGCATCTGCAATGTACTCAGTGTCGAAGACGTTGTTCACATTCACCATCAAAAGCGCATCAAATGGTCCGAATTCGAAATTATGAGTTAAACCAAGATCTAATAAACTGTAAGCCGGAACTTCCCATGCCTGAGTTACTGAAGGGCTGTTTCTGTTGTTTGGATCAAAATCCGCATACAGATTATCATAATAGTTGAAATCGGCCCTTAAGCTTGTTCCGTCAAATACTTCGTAGTCAGCACCAACTGCAAAGGTTGTTTGAGCGGCATCTCCTACTTTTAAACCTTCAATATAAAGATCAATGGTTTCCACCAATTCCTGCTCATCATTAAAGATCTGAACATCTCTCACATCATTCATCCACTGCCAGTCTCCAATAGAAGCCATCCCGGTAAGGGTAAGTTCATCAAATGGACGATAGGAGAAGTCAACCTCAACTCCCTGGTGAAGTGCATTAACCCCTAAGATGTTTGCCACGTTGAAGGTTCCATCCTGGTTAGGCACAGATTGGGTTAAAGTTCTGTCATTCCACTGAGTTCTATATACGTTCACGTTAGCTCTGAAATCTGAACTACGGTATCCATATCCAAGTTCCGCACTGAAAATCTTCTGGTTTTCAGCATCCGGGTTGATATCATTCCTAAAGTTAAGGAAAACTGCATCAAATCCTGGCGCCTTTTCAAAATATCCAATGTTTGCGAAAATGTTATTGTGGTTGTCAAGGTTGTAGTTTGCACCACCTTTTGCACTGTATCCGAAGAAGTGCTGGTACTCTGTTTCTCTTTCCGGATCAGTATCCAGATAAGTGAAGTAATCCTTTCTCTTATAGGAAGTATTTGAAGCTGCCAATGAGATGAAGGCTGAAAGATCGTTTTTAGAGTATTCTGCCTGGGCAAAAAGACCTTCCCAAAGAACAAATCCTTCATCATAGTAATCGATTTTATCTCCAACCTCGGCTACCATGAAAGGATCATTTTCGTTCCCGTCATTTATGATATACTGACCTCCCAGAAGATCTGTCAGTTCAGTAAAGTGCTCTCCCTTGTAGTAACGAAGGTCAGCTCCTCCCATAAAGTCGAAATCTTCGTTGATCTCTGTGGAAAAAGTAGAAAGAACTCCGTACCAGTTGTGGTTGTTTCTTGAAGCTCGCAGGTAAGTTTCAGAACCCAAGGCCCCAAGGGCTTCATTTTCATCAACAATCTTATCGAAATCTACAGGTCCTAAAGCACCATCACGGTACTCTGAATTAAGACCAAACTTATTGACTCCTCCAATTCCGCTACCTCCTCCGGTTCCGATAGAAGCATATACTGCAGTAGAAAGACTGCTGACATCTGAAATAGTCCAGTAGTGGTTTAAGCTCGCCTGTGGCTTGTGATAGAAGTTATCTTCCACATTCTTCTCCTGCCCGTTAAGATATCCCCAGTCAGAGTTGAATCTGATCCCTCTTTCGCTCTCTCTGTAAGTAGAGATCAGGTGGCTGTTCTGCCGTTGACCATGCCATTGTGGCGCCCCGAAAAGGGTGAAAGACAACTGGTGGTTTTCACCAAAATCCTTGGCAACGTTCAGGAAGTAAGAGTAAGATTCAAAAGAAGTCCCGTCAACAAAACCTTCTCCGGTAGTTTTGGAAGCCGAAATGGTAGCAGCCCAGCCATTGTCCATAAGACCTGTGGAAAGGGTAGCCCCTACTTTCTGGTATCCATCATGCCCGGTAGTAAATAAAACACTACCTCCCTCTTCAGCATCGGTAGTTTTGGTAATGATGTTTACTGTTCCTCCAATTGAAGGTACAGCTACTTTAGAAGCCCCAAGACCTCTTTGCACCTGCATGGAACGGGTCACATCAGAAAGACCGGCCCAGTTAGACCAGTAAACACGTCCGTTTTCCATGTCGTTAACAGGAATACCGTTGATCATTACAGCAATGTTCTCAGAGTTAAAACCTCTCAGCCTTAATTCTGAATCTCCAAATCCACCTCCGTTTTTGGTAGCATATACCCCTGGAGTAGATTTCAGGATCTCAGGAAATTCCTGACTTCCAAGTTCAGTTTCAATAGTTTCAGCTTTAATGGTAGAAACCGCAACCGGGGTTTTACGATCAATAGCTAAAGAGTAACTGGTAACGATAACCTCATCCAATCCCAAAGCACTTGGCTCAAGAGTGATGGTGCCCAAATCGGTAGTTCCGCTGAAAGGAATCTCCTGGGTGGCAAACCCTACATAAGAAATAACCAGAACCCCTTCGGCACTGTCTGAATTAAGGCTGAATAACCCGTCAAAATCAGTCACAGTTCCTTGAGTGGTTCCCTGAATACCGATGTTCACACCCGGTATTGGAATGTTGGTTTCTGCTTCCACTACCTTACCTGATAAAGTAGTTTGAGCAAAAATTGTAGCTGACGTCAAAAAGAACGCTAATGCTAAAAATTTCCTCATTGTGTAATTTGTTTGTTTGTGTTAAAAGTTCGGTGCAAAAGAACGGAATTCTTCAAAAATAACCACAATGGCCACGTTAAGAAATTTTTATCAATTCCCTTACACAATCCTAAATTTACAAAACAGCAAAAAGCCCTAGAAATTAGGGTTTTACAGTTATCCACAGACTTATAAACAGGAATGATTTCCTACTGCAGAAAGAAATTTAACAAATTCTTAGTAGAAGAATCGTGCTCCAGGACGTCATTTTGCTCTATCTCCGATAAGATTTTTGAAGCTAATTGCTTGCCAAGTTCTACTCCCCACTGATCATAACTGTATACATTCCAGATAATTCCCTGAACGAAAATCCGGTGCTCGTATAAGGCGATAAGTTTCCCCAGACTCTCGGGAGTCAGCTGATCGATAAGGAGGGTCGTGGTGGGTTTATTTCCCGAAAAAACCTTGAAGGGCAGGAGCGCCTGAAGTTCCGCCTCAGAAAGCTTTTTATCGCGTAATTCTTCGGTTACTTCCTCAGCTGTTTTCCCTTTCATCAATGCTTCCGTCTGGGCAAAGAAATTAGCCATTAGCTTATAATGATGGTCCTCATCCTGAAACAGGGATCTTTTAAATCCGATGAAATCCGAAGGGATAAGCTTGGTACCCTGATGGATCAGCTGGAAAAAAGCGTGCTGTGAATTCGTCCCAGGTTCCCCCCAGATGATATTCCCAGTCTGGTAGTCCACCGGATCCCCATTTCTGTCAACGCTCTTCCCGTTACTCTCCATGATGGCCTGCTGTAAATAGGCAGGCAGGCGGTGCAGATACTGAGAATAAGGGATAATGGCTTCAGTTTCAGCCTTAAAGAAGTTATTATACCAAACCGTTAGCAGGGCCAGCTGTACAGGTAGATTCTCTTTAAAAGGAGTCCTCCTGAAGTGCTCATCCATGGCATGGGCCCCTTTCAGAAGGGAATTAAAATTATTGTATCCAACAGAAAGTGCAATGGAAAGGCCTACGGCGCTCCACAGGGAAAATCGGCCCCCGACCCAGTCCCACATGGGGAAAATGTTATCCGAATGCATTCCGAATTCTTCCACAGCTGCGACATTGCTCGAAACCGCGACAAAATGTGAGGAAACAGCCTCTCTGGGCGCTTTTTTCAGAAACCAGGTTCTTGCGGTATTGGCATTGGTAAGGGTTTCCTGGGTTGTAAAAGTTTTGGAAACCACCACAAATAAAGTGGTCTCAGGATTCAGGTCCTGCAGGCTTTCGTGAACATGGTCCCCGTCCACGTTGGAGATAAAATGGATCTTCAGGTGATTCTTGTAATACTCCAGCGCCTCCGTAACCATTACCGGGCCGAGGTCCGATCCCCCAATCCCGATATTCACCACATCGGTAAATGCTTTTCCTGTAAAGCCTTTTCTCTCACCGGAGATTACTTGTTCGCTGAAGCCCCTGATCTTTTCTTTCACCTCCTGAACTTCAGAAACTATATTTTTCCCGTCCAGATGGACTTCGTTTCCTTCAGCTTCTCGAAGCGCGGTATGAAGCACCGCACGGTTTTCAGTGCGGTTGATGGCCTCTCCCCCGAAGTAAGCCGAGATGGCTTCCTCAAGACCCACTTCTTCTGCCAGCTCGACTAACAGGTCCCGAGTCTCGGAGGTAATTAGATTTTTACTGAAGTCAACATAGAAATCCTCCCATTGTATCTTTAGTTCCGACCCTCTCTCCGGATCCTCCCTGAAAAGCTCTTTCAGCCTGAAATCCTGTGCTGTATTAAAATGCTGGGTCAACTTCTTCCAGGCTTCCGTCTGGGTAGGATTAATGTTCTTCATTCTGTATTAAATGTTTTTGAATTTTATTTTTCCAAGCTCCTCCTTTAAGGGCTCAATTGCAGCGAAATAGGAATCTTTTAAACGATCATCGATGGGTGCTGCTGCGGGTAAATTCTGTCTGAAAGGATCCACCTGCACGCCATTTACCCAGAATCTGTAGCAGACATGAGGTCCTGTAGCAAGGCCGGTGCTCCCGACATAGCCTATGATATCCCCCTGTTTTACGCGTTGCCCTTGTTTCACAGCCCTTTTGGACATGTGAAGATACTGGGTAGTATAGGTGTCGTTATGTTTGATTTTCACGTAATTTCCATTCCCCCCGGTGTAGCTGGAAGCAATAACTACCCCATTGGCAGTACTCCAGATGGGCGTTCCATGAGGTGCTGCATAATCGGTGCCTTTATGCGCTTTCCATCTTTTCTGAACAGGATGGAACCTTCTGGGGCTGAATCTTGAGGAGATACGGCTGAAATTCAATGGCGCCTTAAGGAAAAAACTCTGCAGAGGCCTTGCTTTCTCATCATAGAAATCGGCTTCCCCTGAAACAGTATCTGCCACAAAATTAAAGGCGTAATATGGTTTTTCCTCATGAACAAAGACTGAAGCTTCTATATTATCAATGCCTGCATAAATACTGTCATTGATATATTTCTCGGTAAACACGAGTTTAAACTGATCTCCTTTCTGAAGCCTGAAGAAGTCGATACTCCACTGGTAAATGCTGTTCAGTTCGTGCGTCAGCATGTAATTCAGACCTTCCTTCTCGATGGCGTCAGAAAGGCTGGAGGTAATCACTCCCGACACAGTGCGTTTTTTCATCGTAACAGGTTTCCTGGAAGTATGGGCAGAGATGCTGTCGCCAAAAGTGACAACGGTATAATTGATCACGTCGTTCTCATAGACGAACACCTTTGGGGTTTTTACCGAATCCCTTGCTTTCAGGATGGCATAGGGCTGCCCCACCTTTATTTTTCTCGGATTAAGGGTATCCCTTACTTTCTCGACGATCTGGTAAACCTGATTATGGTCGAGACCATGTTTTAAAAGTATATCTCCGAAACTATCTCCCGAAGCAATGGTATCGTTCACTACGATATAATCATTGAGCAGAAAACCGTATTTAACAACCGGTGCCGGCGCTTCCTCTGTTTCGACCTCTGCAACTACATCCTTATTTCCTTTTTCACCATTACAGGCCGAAAGGAGCCCTAATAACATGAATACGTAGGTTAATTTTTTCAATTTCAAATCACTATTTTATGTTATTCAACAATTCTACTTCCTGATTATCAGTTCATTCCTCGCTGCAAAGGTCGGAAAAACAATAATAAATCACGAAATTCCCGGGGGAGAAATTTCACAAAATTTTAACTCATGAGGAAAATTCAAGGTTTTCCCCTTAATTCGCTGCTTTAGAAGCTCATAGGCTAATGGTTTCATTCTCAAGCAGCTGCCCGTCTAAGCAACGTTTCAAATTAAAGGATATTGTATAGAAGCTGGGAATGGAGAGGGAAAAACTTTTCAACAGATTTGTGTTTAGAGGATACCGCTTCAGGAATTCAAATTACGGCGATCTGGAGATCGCCACCCGGTGGGTCCAAATCTGGAGATTTGGAC
>CAMPJY010000018.1 GCA_946887025.1 uncultured Salinimicrobium sp. | reverse complement strand
AGACCGGGGCTTGAAAGCCCCGGCAATTAAGAATTCCTCGAGATTCAGAATGTAAGTAGAAAACCTGAAAATTATTATTTAACCGAGGCAAAATACTCCTTGAATTCCGCGGTGTCGAATTCTCCCACCCCATCGTGCTGCAGCACCAGGTATCCTTCGGAATTTATTACAAAAGTGGTTGGGATGAGTTTGGTATGATACATGGCAGGCATAGGGCCTGTGGGCCTGTAGATCTCGAAATTGTAACCATATTTTTCCCGGTACTCTATCGCCTTCTGGAAGTCCTGGTCCATGGTCAGCATAAGAAATACCACATCTTCCTGATCCCCTATCTCCTCGTACAGATTGTGGATCGTCGGCATTTCTTCGATACAGGGGGGACACCAGGTGGCCCATACGTTGAAGAATATTTTTTTCCCCCTGAATTCCTCCATATTCACCTGCTCACCCTTGGAATTTTCCAGGGCCATATCAAAAGTCGCCTTGGTCATTTGTTCAGAATCTTTATCCGAATTTTTGCAGCCGGAGAAAAACATACTTAGGCACAGCATTATGAGGAGCGCGAACAGGCTCCCGGATTTGCTGATGTTAAATGATGAACTTGTTGCCTTGGATCTCATGACGCTTCTTAAAAAAGTAAATCCTATTCCTTAAATTTTTGCAGTCCTGCCTTTAGCCATTCCAGATACTTATCGTCATCCGGAGTATAGCCCACAGGCTCATGGAGCAGGTTCATTTCGTGGTCGAGCAGCACGTAGAAGGGCTGGGAGTTGTTCCTGAAATTCAGGGTCTGGAAAGTGGCCCATTTATCTCCTACAGTTCTGATCTCCTTGATCCCGCCTCCGGGCTTCTGGTAGTTGAATTTATCCTGTTCGGGCAGCTCCTTTCGATCGTCTACGTACAGGGAGATGAGGATGTAATTGTTGCGAAGCATATCATAAACTTCAGGTTCACTCCACACCTGCTCCTCCATTTTACGGCAGTTCACACAGGCCCAGCCCGTGAAGTCCAGGATGATAGGCTTGTTCTGCTCTTTTGCAGCTTCCAGTCCTTCCTCAAAATCCTTGTAAGCCGTCAGTCCCAGAGGTCCCTCTGTTTCTTTTTCATAGACACTGTAAAATAAAGGCGGAGGGAAACCGCTTAGCAGCTTCAGGTTGGCATAACTGGTGTTGGATAACCCGGGAAGCAGATAAATAACGAATGCAAGGCTCAGAAGCCCTAAGAACAGCCTTATTTTGCTCAGGCTTTTCCTCGGTCCGTCGTGTGGGAAACGGAGGATTCCGAAGAGATAGAGCGTAAGCCCTATTCCGATGATTATCCAGATCCCAATAAAGATCTCTCGTTTCAGCAATCCCCAGTGATCCACCAGATCGGCATTGGAAAGGAATTTAAAGGCGAGGGCAAGCTCTATGAATCCGAGCACCACTTTCACCGAATTAAGCCAGCCTCCACTCTTTGGAAGGGAATTCAGCCAGTTTGGGAAAAGGGCGAACAGGGCGAAAGGCAAGGCCAGCGCAAGTCCGAATCCTCCCATCCCGAAGGACAGCTGGATGGCACCTCCATCGCTGGAAAGGGAGCCACCTAACAGGGAGCCCAGAATGGGTCCGGTACAGGAAAACGAAACCAGCGCCAGCGTAAGCGCCATGAAAAATATACCCACTACCCCACCTACACTACTGGCTTTGTCGTCCATCTTACTGCTCCAGGAATTGGGAAGGGTGATTTCGTAATACCCGAAAAAGGAGAAGGCAAATATGAGGAAGATGACAAAGAAGACCACGTTCAGGGTGACGTTGGTGGAAATGTTGTTCAGCAGCTCAGGGTCCACAGAATCCAGCAAATGGAATGGCAGACTGAGCAGCAGGTAGATGAGAAAAATAAAAAATCCATAGAGGATGGCATTCATAAGCCCCTTCTTCTTATCCCGGCTTCCCTTGGTGAAAAAGGAGACGGTAAGCGGGATCATTGGGAATACACATGGGGTGAGCAGGGCAATAAGCCCGCCTACAAATCCTAAAAAGAAGATATTCCAGTAGCTGGATTTTTCTTCTTCCTCCAACTCATATTGGGCTGTTCCCTGAACGTTGATATCAAGAGCTTCGGTTTTCAGGAGGTCCTGTTCAGAGACTGTTGCATCTGCATTGGCATCTACGGCTTCTCCGCTCTCGGGAGATAAGGTGAAAGCAACAATTTCGGGGGCAAGACACTGCTCATCATCGCAAACCATGAAAAACACTTCTGCCTCAATGGCCGGGGTTTCTTCGGAAAGCACTTTTATCGGCTGAGTGAAGGTAACCCTATCCTCGAAATATTTTATGTCCATCTGGAATACCGGATCAAAAAGTGCGACCCCTGCAGGTTCCTGGGTAGGACCTGCCAGTTCATAGGCACCTTCCGGAAAATTATAGGTAAATTCAGTGGGAATGGGGCCATCCTCTCCTACTTCCTCCTGGGAATACAGATGCCAGCCTTCCTCCAGTCTGGCATCGAAAACCAGGTGGTATAAGGAATCATTCTGTTTTTCGATGGTGGCTTCCCATTCTACAGGATCTACGATTCCCGAGGGAGGCTCCCCAAAGTTCTGGGCGGAGGTGGAAGTGAATATGAATAATACAAATAAGCAAGTAATGATACTCCTCATGGTACGAAGGTGATTTTTAAAATTTGGGAAGTTCCCCCATCAACGGAAAATCTTCCGTCTGCTCTCTGGTCCACCACCCAGACAATGCGCCCGTCGGAACACATCACCCAGCAGTTTTCCTTCTCTGGCAAAGATAGCTTATTGTCTTTAAAAAACTTGCTCAGTTTCTTTTTCCCTTCCATCCCGAAAGGGTAAAAATAATCCCCCGTTCTCCAGTTTCTGACTATCAGCGGGAAACTGAGTTTATTCCTGTCTACATAAATACAGTTAGTCTGGACTTCTTCCACCCTTTCCACCTGTTCAAAATGGAAAGTCCCTATGGGCAGCATGACCACCTCCTCCTCATCAGAAATCCTGAATTGCAGTTCCTGCTCCTGTGGAAGCTGGGTGAGCAGCAGTTCCTCCCGGTCCTTGATGAGGCGATGGGTTTTGGAAAGTACCACTTTTCCCGACTGGGCGTCGAGCAGGTGATAAACATCCTCCCATTCGGTAAACCCGAAGGTCCTGAACAGTTCATACAGCACTGCCTTGAGGTGTGGCAGGGTCTTGAGCATTTTTATGTTGAAGCTGTACCCGTACTTTGTTTCCTGAGCTACTCTTGGAAAGATGGCTGAAACATAATCCTCGATCAGGTGCGAACTCTTTTTCAGGTGCGACTGGGTCTTCTGAAAACTCTCCAGTAACTGCGGATTCAGTTCCCGCAGCACGGGCATCACTTCGTGCCTTATCTTATTCCGAAGGTATTTTGAAGAAGCATTGCTGCTGTCTTCCCTCCAGGAGAGGTGGTTGTTTTTCGCAAAAGTTTCTATGCTTTCCCTGGAAAAAGGTAAAAGGGGGCGGAGGATGAATTCGTTGCGTTTGGGAATTCCTGTAAGCCCCTCCAGGCCCGTTCCTCGTATAAGATTTATAAAAAAAGTCTCCAGGTTGTCATCGGCATGGTGGGCGGTGAGGACATAATCGAAGCTTAAAGAATCCCGGAGCTCCTCAAACCACTGATACCTCAGTTCCCTTGCAGCCATCTGGATGGAGATCTTCTTATCCTCGGCATAGGCTTTGGTGTCGAAATGTTCTACAAACACCTCGAGATCCAGCGCATCCCCGAGTTCCAGAATGAAATTCTCATCTCCCTCGCTTTCCTCATCCCGCAGATGGAAATTGCAGTGGACCAGGGAGATATCCAGGTCCGATTCCTTGCACAGGTGCGTAAGGACCACGCTATCCACTCCCCCACTTATCGCAACAAGCAATTTTGCATCAAATAACTGCGGAAACTGCTCCTGCAAATGTTTTTGAAAAGGTAGCAACATAGGAGGTAAATATACGGGTTTTCCGTTTACGGTTTGCGGTTTAGTGTTTGGCGGCTGGAGTTAAGGGGCTGGGAAATTCTTGCGTATTTTCCCGCTGATCTCGCAGATATTTTCGCAGATCACCGCTGATCCTATTCTTCTGACTTCGGACTCCTGACTCCGGTCTTCAGACTTATTTTTCCAGCACCTCCCGCATGGCCCTGGCCTTCAGCAGGCACTCCTCGTACTCCTTCTCCGGATCCGATTTGGCTGTGATGGCGCCGCCTACAGAAAATGAGACATAGCCTTCTTTCTGGTTGTAGAGGATGCTTCTGATGACAACACTGAAATCAAAATCCCCTTCCGGGCTGAAATACCCCAGGGCGCCGCTATAAAGCCCTCTTCTGGTTTCCTCCAGCTCCTCGATTATCTTCATTGCCGAGATTTTGGGTGCCCCCGTCATGCTTCCCATGGGGAAACTGCTTCTGAGAACCTCCACGGCAGGGATACCTTCAGCCAAAGTAGAGCTTACTGTGGAGATAAGCTGATGTACCTGCCTAAAACTGTAAACCCCGCAGAGTTCCTCGACCCTCACCGAACCTTTTGCCGCAGTCCGGGACAGGTCGTTTCGGACCAGGTCCACGATCATGATATTCTCCGATCTTTCCTTTGGATCCCTGGAAAGATCCTCTGCCAGCCTTGCATCTGCTTCCGGGTCTGCAGCCCGGGAGGCGGTACCTTTAATAGGCTGGGAGATAATTTGCTTTCCGGTTTTCTTCAGGTATCGCTCTGGGGAAGCGGACAAAAGAAAATACTGGTCCAGCCTGAGAAAAGCTGCAAAGGGAGGGTTGGAGATCGCATTTAACCGCCTAAAAGTATCCAAAGGATCCAGCTCTGCATTTTCCGCATAGAATTCCTGACAGAAATTTGCCTCATAGATGTCTCCCCTGTGGATATGGTCCAGCATTTTCTGCGCCTTCTCCAGATATGCAGTTCTGTCGATTTTGGACTGTACTACAGTTGATTTTGGTTTACCTGGGGCTTCCCCTTCCTCTGTGGCGAAAATTTCCTTTAGATCGTCTGTAATTTCGTCATCTACCATCCGCAGATAATGTACCTCCAGCTGATCTCCTTTTAAAAGGAACAGTTTCTTGGGTTGGAAAAAGTAAAGGTCGGGGAATCGCAGACCGTCGTGATTTTCAGAAGTGAGATCCTCGGTGGCATTTTTAAGATCGTATGTTAAATACCCAAAGATCCAATCCGCAGTAATTTGCTGGTATTCCTGAAGTTTTTCAAAAGCTTCGTGGAAATCAGTCTTAACAGCGGTAAAGGCCTCCACCGCCAGCACGGCATCAAAAGAGGAATACTTGTCGGGATAATTGTTGCTGTCCAGCCAGACCACCTCCTCAAACTGCTGTGCCCATTGGAGCAGCTGCTGTTTTATTCTTGAAACCTCGGATACCTGGTGGACCTGTTTTGTTCTCAATCCTCTTTTATTGCCTCGGTAAAATTACTGAGAACATCCCGGATTCCCAATTCCAGGACCTCATCATTTACCGTACAATTTTCGGAATCAAAATTTTCGTAGAAATTCGGAAGGCTAAAGCTTTCCAGGACCTCTCCCCCGAATCTGGGAAACTGATTCTTTACGTATTCAAGGGCCGAGGCGCCTCCTCTTTTTCCGGGTGCAGTACTCATGAGCAACAGCTTTTTTCCTTCCAGGAACTGGCGATTAAAGCGGGAGAGCCAGTCGATGGTATTTTTAAAAAATCCGGAAACATTGGAATTATATTCATTAACGGAAATAATCAAGGCGTCGGCCGCCCTTATTTTATCGTGCAGCAGCTCCACGTCCTCGGGATAGCCTTCCTTTTCAAGCGCAATGCTGTACATGGGAAGGTGCAGGGTTTTCAACTCAATTAGCTCCACTTCATGATCTTTAATTTTACAGGTAGTGCAGACAATTAGCTGATGATTAATGGAAGTGGGACTGTTGGAGCCCGCAAAGGCGAGTATTTTTTTCATGTAAGGTTTATTTTTTCAATTTTTATTCGCTCCTGAAGTCAAGTTCAGTTTGGCCACCACATCGAAGAAACGCTCGTTGAGCACCTCAATATCATTTTTTTCCGAGAATTCCTTTTCTCCTGCCCTGTTCACCATTTCTGCATGCCGCAGGACACATTTTTTCTGATCTTCTTCGATCACCACCTCCGCAATTTCTCTGAAAGTATCCATCAGCCTTATCATGACATCAGGATTTGCTTTCCCGTACTGCCGAATCTGATTAAAGGCGGCATCCATCAACCCGTTGAAGGTGGAAGGTTTTGTAATGATCCTTAGCTTGTCATCATGCCCATAGCGGTAGGCAGATGGAAATTTCTTTCTGGTTAGTTTTCCTATTCCGGCACCCAGTTTATCAATACATATAATTACTGTAAAAGGATCATTGATGCCAGGCGATAAGGCTCTGACTGCCACCTCGACGATCTGTGATATAACAAATTCCGGGTCCTGAGTGGGGGAGCGACGATTTGCAAAATTGAAACAAGAGTAAATATCCTTTATAGTCTTTTCTTCAAGTTTTACTTGGGAACATACTTTGATGAAGGCGGTGTCCCGGGCTATGTAATGTCCCGGCTGAAAATCATAACGGATAAGCAGTTCCTTTTCGACGGCTAACTCCATCAGACTCTTCTGCTCTACTGATTCGAGATAATTACTAACCTGAGCCGGAAGGATTTCTTCAAACGTATAATTTACTGAATTTGCAGATCCTGGTTTTTCCTCCAATCCCACTTCTGCCTTCCCAGTGCCCAGGTCTTCCGGATAAAGATCCCCAATTTTACGGTCCAGTTCTTTGCTTAGTTCCGTTACCACATTATCAGCCTGAATAGAAGTGGCTACATGGTTAATGAAAATTATCAGCAGGATAATATTTCCTATAGCCTGTAAGATGGCAAAAGTTACCGAAATATTAGGAACGAAAGCCTCTCCTTCAATTTGAGATACCACCCTTAGGATCAGCAGACAATAGATAAAGGAACCTACATAGGATCCCAGTACAACCTGATTGAGCTTACTCTTGATAAAATTCCTCAGCAATCGGGGTCCCATCTGCGAAGATGCCAGCACCAGAGTCACAATGGTAATGGAGAAAATAATACCCGCAATGGTGATCATGGAACTTGCAATGGAAGATAAAACCGCCCTGGCCCCTTCAATTTGTCCGAAGGTGAATCGGCCGAGGAACCCCGGAAGGGATATTTTGTATCTCATATCCATATGTACAAAGAGAAAAGCAAGCAGTATTCCGAAGATTATGATTATGCATGGGAGAAACCAGAAACTGATATTTATTTTCTCCCAAATCCTTTTTAGTTTCATTTTCATGCGTTCCCACTTTCTGTGTGATTTTCCGGGCCGAATAGCTTCATAATTAATAAAGTTATAGAAAAAGTGAAGGAAGAGTTGCCAAAATAAACTTAAGACCTGGGAATTCTGCATTTCCCTGATACTCATTTAAAACACGTACATTTGCAGAAATATTTTTTGCTTTGAATTTTCAGGACCTCAATCTAAACACCCCTCTTTGGAATGCCCTGGAGGACCTTGGTTTCTCCACTGCCACCCCCATTCAGGAACAGGCATTTTCCCCCATCATGTCCGGAAGAGATGTGGTAGGAATTGCGCAGACAGGGACCGGTAAAACTCTTGCTTACCTGCTTCCGCTGCTCAGGATGTTGAAATATTCAGAACAAATTAATCCCCGGATCCTGGTTCTGGTCCCCACCCGGGAACTGGTGGTGCAGGTAGTAGAGGAACTGGAGAAACTTTCCAAATACATAAATCTTCGAATAGCCGGGGTGTATGGAGGTACGAACATTAACACCCACCGCCAGCTGGTGGCACAGGGGCAGGATGTGATCGTCGCCACGCCGGGAAGATTGTACGACCTTGCAATTAACAGGGACCTGCAGTTGAAATCTGTACAGAAACTGGTGATAGATGAGGTGGATGTAATGTTAGATCTGGGATTCAGGTTTCAGCTTACCAACATAATGGACCTGCTGCCTGAATCGCGCCAGAGTATCATGTTCTCAGCTACCATGACGGAAGAGGTGGAACAGCTCATAGATACCAATTTCAGGAATCCTGAAAAGATTTCGGTAGCTAAAAGTGGTACCCCACTGGAAAATATCAGTCAGACCGGATATGAGGTTCCAAATTTTCATACTAAGGTCAATCTTCTGAAAGTCCTGCTGAAGGACAGGGAGGAATATAATAAAGTGCTGATCTTTGTGGGCAACAAAAGATTTGCCGATCGCCTGTTCGAGAAGCTCGACCCTGCTTTTCCTGAAGAGTGCACGGTGATCCACTCGAATAAAACCCAGAATTACCGGCTTAGGAGCATTCGTCAGTTTGAAGATGGCTTCTGCCGCATTTTAATAGCTACTGATGTGATGGCCCGGGGACTTGACATCGCTGAAATAAGTCATGTCATTAACTTCGACACTCCTCATTATCCTGAAAATTATATGCACCGGATCGGACGGACCGGGAGAGCAGAGAAATTAGGAAAATCCCTCATCCTTACTACTCCCGCGGAAAAGGAATTCTTAGATAAAATTGAAGTTCTAATGGAACTGGAGGTGCCAAAAAAGGCTCTTCCCGAAGTTGTGGAGATATCCACCCAGCTTATTCCGGAGGAGCAGCCTAAGGTTCTGGAGATAAACAATCCAAGCAAGTTTTCGGATGAGGATGCCCCGGGGCCTGCCTTTCATGAAAAAAAGGCCAAAAACCAGAAGGAGAATCTGGGAGGATCCTACCGCCGGGAAATTGCCAAAAAATACAAGAAGCCCAAGACGCGAGGCGATAAAAACTATAACCGGAGAAATAAAAAATAAAATCAGGGTGTCTCCGTAGGCCAAAAAGCTTTATCAATCACGTGTATCACGCCATTGGTTGCATATAAGGATTCAATGATCCGGGCCTTTTCAGCATTTTTTCTCCCAAGCATCAGCTCCCCGTTTTCCAAAGTAACCTCGATCTCACTTTCATCGATCGTGTTTAATGTAAAGGTACCTTGAGAAACACGGGCTTTTTCTTTTAGATCTTCCAGACTAAGTTTGGCCTCAACTATGTGGTAAGAGGCGAGTTGTTGGGAATTTTCAGTTGCCCATTCCTCATCGTCCTCTGAAAGGAGTTCGATAGCATCATTTCTGGGGGCGAAGATGGTGAAAATACCATTTTCAAAATCGGGAATACTGGAGGAATTCAGGGCATTCGAAAAATGACTCAGTTCTGTTTCCGAATCAATGGTTGCTGTAATGTCTTCCATATCAAAGGTCTCTCCTATGTCACCCTCTTCCGTATCTTCCAGGTCAACCTCAGGTTCTGAGATTTCTTGAAGATAAGTTTCCTTCACCTCAGGGGCTTCCCGGTTTTCCCCGCAGGAACCCAAAGAAGTCAAAAGGATTAAAAGTAGTAATCCGGGAATTTTTTGTTTAAGTATCATAAATCTCTTTTTTAATTTTCTGTTCTAATTAAAATAATAACATCTTGTAAATCAATATTATAATTTACAGAAAAGAGAAGTTTCAACAAAGAATACGGGAAGGTTTTGGACATATTTAACGCAGAATCGCGCATTTATTCCACGAGAATTCCGGATTAACCAGAGTTTTACCTGATCTATATACCGTTGCGAATATTACAAAGACTCAGAAACTGATCTGAAACAGAAATTAAACCTCAAAAATACCCCTCACCTGTTGCGAGGTTGTATCCTCATATACTAATGAATCAAATTCGTTGGTCTTGGGGTTATACTGATAATCCTCTCTCCATTCATCTATATTTCCCACTATCTCCCGGATGGCATGGCAGATATATTCCACTTCCTCATCCAGAAGCACCGGATGCAAGGATAAACGCACCCAGCCGGGTTTTTCAGAAAGATCTTCTGCCCTAATCCCTCTCATAACCTTTTGAGAGGCCTCGGTATTCAATCCAAAGAGGAAATGACTGAAGGTGCTGGCACAGGACCAGCCTCCACGCACCTGAATCCCGAAACGGTCATTAAGCAGTCGTACCACCAGGTTATAATGGATACCGGAAATATTAAATGATACGCAACCAATTTTAGGGACATTTTCATTTCCAAGGATCTCCACCTCCGGGAGCGAGGCCATATTTCTGTAAAACAGGGAGAGCAATTCACGCTCCCTTGCCTCAATTTTATCGGTCCCCATTCTGGATTTCAGTTTCAGGGCCAGGGAAGCTCTTATCACCTGGAGGATTCCGGGCGTACCCCCATCTTCTTTGGTTTCTATATCCTCACAATATTCATAATCTCCCCAGGGATTGGTCCACTTTACATTTCCGCCACCGGGATTATCGGGACAAGCCTTGCTATACAGTTTTTTGTTGAAGACAAGAATTCCGCAGGAACCAGGCCCTCCCAGGAACTTGTGAGGGGAAAAAAAGATAGCGTCCAAAGAACTTTCCGCCCTTTCCGGATGCATATTTATGTTAACATAAGGCGCAGAAGCCGCAAAATCTACGAAACAAAGCCCTCCATGTTGATGCATCACGGCAGCTAATTCCTCATATGGGGTAATTTCCCCGGTCACATTGGAGCAGGCAGTAAAGGATCCTATTTTGATCTTCCTGTTGCTGTATTTTCTGAGTTCCCGTTCCAGTTGCCGGGGTGAAACCTGCAGGGATTCATTTGGAGGAAGAACGATTACCTCGGCTCCTATGGCACCCCAGGGAACCTGATTGGAATGATGCTCCATATGCGTAAGGAAAACCACAGGTTTTTCACTTCCCTGCTGCTCCAGTCCCATAATACGCAATAACTTCGAAAGAGCCGCCGTCATTCCAGTACCGGTGGTGACTAATATGTCATCCTCCCCTGCACCTACGCTGGTGCGAATGAGTTTTCTCGCAAATCTGTATGCATGAGTGGTAAGTTTTCCGGTCTGGCTTGAGAAGGAATGAGTATTTGCCATGGTAGGGCCAATCTTATCCTGTATTATGGCTTCAATGGGAGCATACAAACGTCCGCTTGCCACCCAATCGGCGTATAGCTGACGTTGTTTCCCATAATATGTACCAAAGCTATGATCAATTCCCACGACTCCTTTCCTGAATTCCTGAAAATAATTCTGAAGGTCCAGATCTTTCTGAAGTTCCCTGGGTTGTTGTTCTGAAGTAAGATTCATCTGAAAATAAAATAACTCGCTTAATCAATTATTGAATGTGGAAGGCAGATTCTCCTTGATAAATAAATACACCAGGCCTGTAGCTATAGCCAGACCGAAGCTAAGGAGGGTTCCTATCAGGATGTATTCCGTCAGTTTTCTATCCTTTGAGCGGGTCAGGTCACTGAAGCGGAAGACGGATTTGGCGGTAAGGAGCCACCCAATTGCAGCCCACTGCTGAAGGATGATAAACCCGAAAACCAGAAGCCTTTCCAGCATCCCAATATATTTCCCCGCCCTGGGCAAAGAATCACTCTCGCCGTTTCCTTCCAGACTCCAGCTGCTCATCAGCTGCATCATGACTATACTGGAAACGTAAGTCACAGTAATCAGCGCTATACCGAATAATAAAGTGCCGGAATTATATATTACATCAAAATCTAGAATAAATGGATGGTAATAAAAAACTGTCAAAAGGATTACTTCAAGATGTGCCAACTGGTCCAGGAAGAATAATAATCGTGCATTCGACCTATTTTCCAGGAGCAGCTTGGTCAGATCTATAAGATAATGGGTGACGAGAATGAAAATGATGCCTTTCCAGTATATGAACTGGAACTCAAGAAGCAGAATCAAGAGGATCGCATGAGTGGCAATATGCCAGTACAGGAAGGAGGATCTATGTTTTTTTGCACTTTTATCTTTTACCCATTTCTCAGGCTGGAAAACGAAATCCCCAAGGAGGTGGGCTGCCAGAAGTTTCAGTGCAAAAAAGATCATAAGTTTGCCACCTGTTTTTTATAGAATTCATTCAGTTCCATCAACTCATCAAAGCCTCCTCTTTTTAAAGCCTCATTGATACTGCTGGGGGAGCGTTCAAGCAGCTCTGCAAGTTCCCTCTGGTTCTTATCCGGATTCTCCAGGGAAAATTTTATCAGGTCCGCCACTAGCGGGGTCCAGTTATCCATGGTGAGCAGGGCAAGTGAGAATAACAGGTTCAGCAGTTCATCAGTATCGGGATCGGAGGTGCGAATAGCCAGATTCTGTTTTTTCAGGGATTCAAAACCTTCCCCTGATCGAACATAGGCCGTACCGTTAGCTTCCGTGATCTTTCCCGTGTTGTGGTCCTCTTCCCCAATTCCAATAGCCAGCCGTGCATCAAGAACCTTGTAGAATTTCATCCCGGCCTTAATATGAATGGCGGCGATCAACGCCTTCTCAGGTGAAAGCGAAAGTTGAAAACTGTCACCTCTGAAAATTTCCCAGTTTTTTTTAAAAACACCGTAATTATTTAGGATCTCCTTTAAAAGGGGTAGCCATTCTGTAGTTTCACCTTTCCGGGAATTGACTATATCTCCTGTAATAACTGCTAACATTTAGCTGAAAACTTTGGGTAAATATCGATTTATATTTCGGAAGCACCAACAGGGATTATAAAAAATTCGGGTTATAAGCCGAATTTCGTCAAATTCGGGTCTAGAGCCGAATTTCGTTAAATTCGGGTCCTGAGCCGAATTTTTGTTTAATAAGCAGATTTAAAAATATAGCTCCCCCGCCAGTTCTTTCAGACTGAGCTCCGATAGTTTCGCCTGAAACCTGGCGTTGCTATAGCGGACCACCGCATTAATATAATTCAACTGAGCGGTTCGAAATTCGATGGTTGGAATGGTGCCGATCCTGAATTTCTCCACGGTGATCTCCAGGTTCTTTTCTGCTATTTCCCTGTTTCCAGATTCAAGTTCTATCAGCTGCAGGTTGGTTAGGTAGGTCTGGTAAGTCCTCCTTAATTCTTCTTCAAGAGCCAGCTTTTGCTGCTCGACCTCCAATTCTGTATTTTCTATTCCTATCCTCGCGATCTGCTCATTCTGGTTCTGAAGAAATCCATCAAAAATATTGAATCTGGCACTCAGGCCGTAGTTCCATCCTTGGGAATTGGATTGGGTTGAAAAACCAAGACTGGATTCTGAATCATTAAACTGATACCCTGTGCTGGCAACCAATGTAGGATATCTGCCTCCCTTCAATTCCTTCAGCTCCAGCCTTGCCAAATTGTTATTAATGAGTTGTGCCTGCAAAATTGGATTCTGCTGTTCCGCCAGATCTATAAGTTCAGGGAGGGAAAGCAATTCATCCACCTGAAATTCCTCCGCTATTTGAAATTCAGTCTTAATATCCCTGGACAGCAGTCGGTTCAACAAAGTTTTAGTATTCAGGAAAAGTTCCTTTTGGCGAAGCAGGTTAGTCCTGTCCGTATTGATGTCAACCTGGGCGTTCAAAACCTCCAGGCGGGAAGCCTTTCCAATACGGAAACGATTCTGGGCCAATTCAAGGCGTTGTTCGGAAATAACCATGGTACTATCAAGAGCATTAAGCTGTTGCTGCTGTTGAACAAGGTCGTAATAGGTGACCAGCACTTCCCTGGTCTTCTCCAAAATAACCTGCTGCAGTTCGACCTCCCCAAGATTCTTCAGTTCCTTCAGCTGGTCATAACGCGCAAACATGCTGAATCCATCAAAAAGGGTCCAATCCAGGGCTACGCCGTAATTCATACTGTTGTTACGCGCGTTGTCTCGATCTATACGTTCTCCCCCAGCCCTGGTCTGGGAAGTATTCTGAATACTGTTATTCGAAGTAGCAACCGCCCCTATTTCAGGAAGCATTCCTGCCCTTCCCACGCTTACTGCAGTCTCGTCTATTTCTAATTCATTGGTCGCGATCCTTATCTGGAAATTATTCTCCAGCGCTATTATCAGGGCTTCCTCTGCAGTGAGTAATTCCTGAGCTGACAAGGAGACAGGAAAAAGAAACAATAAAAGGAACTTAGGTATATTTTTCATGTAATTGAGGTTCCTGAGAATGTAGTCGTTCTTCAATTAAATCAAATTCCGGACGATGTTTTTTCTCACGGGACCACATGAGGTAAACTGCCGGAATTATATATAAGGTCAAGACCAGGGAAAACATAGTTCCGCCAATTATCACCACCCCCATTCCTATTCTGCTTGTGGAGGCTGCGCCTAATGCCACAGCGATAGGAAGCGCTCCCAAGGCAATAGTAAGGCTGGTCATTAAAATCGGTCTTAACCTGCTTTCGGCCGCGTGTATGATTGCCTCCTGCTTCGCCAATCCCCTTTCCCTGAGCTGGTTCGCAAATTCAACTATCAGGATCCCGTTCTTTGTCACGAGTCCGATAAGCATAACGGTTCCGATCTGACTGAAGATATTCCAGGTCTGCCCTGTCAGCCATAAAGAAAACAAGGCCCCTGCAACGGCCATTGGGACGGTAAGAATGATAATTAAAGGATCTATGAAACTTTCGAACTGCGCGGCAAGAATTAAGAAAATCAATAGGAGCGCCAGCCCGAAAGCGAACATGGTATTTGAGCTGGACTCCACAAAATCACGGGATTCTCCCCCAAGGGCAGTTGTAAAGCTGTCATCCAGTACCCTGTCACGTATCCTATCCATGCCTTCTATTCCCTCACTGATGCTTTTCCCCGGAGCCAATCCTGCTGATACTGTGGCACTCATGTATCTGTTGTTATGATACAACTGAGGTGGACTGCTCTTTTCCTCAGTAGTCACCAGATTGTCCAACTGAATAAGAAGGCCGTCCTTATTCCTGACAAACATGGAAGTAAGATCCATGGGAGCATTGCGATCTTCCTTATCGAACTGTCCCATTACTTCATACTGTCTTCCATTCATCATAAAGTAACCAAATCTCTGCCCACTTAACGCCAGCTGAAGGGTCTGAGCCACATCCCGCACCGAAACCCCAAGAGTCTGAGCCTTTTCCCGGTTTATGGTCACATATATCTCCGGCTTATTGAATTTCAGATCAAGATCCGTATTGGAAAAGGTAGGGTCTTTTTCTGCCTCTGCGAGGAATTCAGGAATCTTCTCTTCCAGCTGCTGAAAGTTCTGGGCCTGGATGATGTACTGAATTGGCATTCCTCCCCTACGACCGACTGAAATGGTTGGGGATTCACTCACATTGGTTCGCGCCCCCGGAAGCTGTTTTGTCCAACGGGTAAGGTCTTCAGCTATCTCATGCTGGGTACGATCCCTCTCCCCGGGAGGGACCAGGGCAATCCTCGCACGACCACTATTCACGGATCCGGAACCCCAGCCAGGGGAAGTGATAATTAGACTCACCTTTTTCTCGGGAACTGAATCATTGATCAATTCAGTTATTTCTGTCATGAACCTGTCCATATAATCATAGGAAGCCCCTTCAGGTGCGGTGATGTTCATACTTATGAAGCTCCTGTCGTCATAAGGAGCTGTCTCCTTTTTGAGAAGGCTGTAGAAAACCCCAATAGTTATAATACAAAGCGCCAGTATCGGGAAAGACAGCCATTTTTTTCCCATAAAGGTTTTTAAAGAGGAGGCGTAACTGGAGTTCATTTTTACAAAATATTTTTCTGTAAAATTGAAGAACCTCGAATTCTTCTGCTTTCCGGGGCGAATGAGGTATGCGTTCAGCATCGGGGTAAGGGTAAGCGCCACAAATGCGGAAATTAATACGGCAGCGGCTATTACTACTCCGAATTCCCGGAATAACCTACCAACAAAACCTTCCATAAAGATTACCGGAAGGAATACAGCTGCAAGCGTCACTGAAATCGAGATCACGGCAAAAAATATCTCATTGGATCCTTTAATAGCGGCCTCTATTGGGCTCATTCCCTCCTCTATTTTTTTGAAAATATTCTCGGTCACTACTATCCCGTCATCCACAACCAGCCCTGTGGCAAGAACAATTGCCAAAAGTGTGAGTACATTTATCGAGAACCCAAACATCCACATGATAAAAAAGGTGGCTATCAGGGATACAGGAATATCGATCAGGGGCCGGAGTGCTATGGACCAGTTCCTGAAGAACAGGTAAATGACCAGGATCACAAGGATAATGGCTATCAGTAAAGTTTCTGCTACCTCCAGTACAGCCTTTTTTACAAACTGGGTATTATCAAAGGCAATATTAAGTTTAAAATCCTTTGGGAGATCCTCCTGTAACTGATCATACTGCTCATAAAAAGCATCGGCAATATCGAGGTAATTCGTACCCGGCTGAGGAATGATTACCATTGCCACCATAGGTTGTCCAGAATCGCTGAGTTTGGTCTCCAGGTTTTCGGCCTCCAGATAGGCATTTCCGATATCCCTGAAGCGCACCACCTGATTTCCCTGAGCCAAAATGATCATGTCATTGAATTCTTCTTCGGTGGTAAGATTGCCAATGGTTTTCACTGCAAGTTCAGTATTTGATCCCGTAAGCTTCCCGGAAGGCAGTTCAACGTTTTGGGCATTTAACGCATTCCTTACATCCGCAACTGTAGCTCCATAGGATGCAAGTTTAATGGGATCGATCCACAACCGCATGGCATATCGGCGTTGCCCCCATATCTGGACACTACTGACGCCAGGGATAGTCTGCAGTCTCGGGGCAAGATCGTTTTCAGCATAATCACTCAGCTCCATCACATTTTTGGTGTCACTCTGTACCGTCATGGCAATGATGGGTTCCGAATCGGCATCAGCCTTTGAAACTACAGGAGGAGCGTCTATATCCTGGGGCAACCGACGTACGGCGCGGGACACTTTATCCCGAACATCATTGGCTGCGACTTCAAGGTCTTTCCCCAGATTAAATTCGATATTAATGTTGCTGGAGCCCTGACTACTGGTGGAACTGATGGTTCGGATCCCATCAATGGAATTTATTTCCTTCTCCAGTGGTTCTGTGATCTGGGATTCGATAATATCAGGACTGGCTCCTGTATAGCTCGTCCTCACCGAAATAATGGCGGGGTCGATACTTGGAAATTCCCGTACCCCGAGGTAGGTAAATCCTATGATCCCGAACAGTACGATTGCGATATTCATCACAATAGTAAGTACCGGCCGCTTGATACTAAGGGTGGATAGGCTCATCAGGAATTCTTTTTATCCTCGTTGGTAAGATCAATAACTACAGGCGAACCCTCCTTGAGAACCATAACTCCTGAAGTCAGGATCGTGTCCCCGGCTTTTAAACCTTCAAGCACCTGCACCTTATCTTTTGTGCGGGCCCCGGTCTTTACTTCTATTTCCTTTGCCAACTCTCCCCTGGACACAAAGATCTTCTTCCCGTTCTGAATAGGAATAAGAGCTTCTGCAGGGACCATAAGAGCATTCTCAACTGTGGCAAGGGGCAGGAAGACATTGGCGAAAGTACCCGGAATTAGTTTTCCTTCCCTGTTATCTGTGGTTGCCCGCATTTTCAAGGTCCGGGTAGCCAGATCCACCTGGGGCTCGATGGCATAAATTAAAGCTGAATATTCTTCCGCGGAATTGGAAGTGGTAAAGCTGATCTGGTTTTTAAGTTTCACCTGAGAAGAATATTTCTCAGGAACCGAAAAAGTGATCTTCAGCTGATCAGTATTAACCAGCGTGGCAATTGGAGTTGACGGGGTAACATAGGAACCTTCAGAAATATATCGAAGACCTATCCTCCCCGAAAAAGGAGCTCTCACGGTAGCCTTCGCCATTTGAGCCTCTATTAACTGGGTTTTTGCTTTAGCAGATTGTAATTCTGCTTTGGCGAAATCATACTCTTCCTGACTAATGGCTTCCTTCTCCAAAAGCAAATCTGCCCGACGTTCATTCTCTGCAGCAAGTCCTTCTGCCGTCCTGGCTATGGCCAACTCGGCTCTCATCTCAGAGTCATTAACCCTGAATAACACCTGGCCTTTAGAAACTTTTGCGCCTTCCTCAAAACGAATGTCTTCCACAACTCCTGAAATCTCACTGCGCAGATCAATGAATTCATCCCCTTCCAGGGTTCCGGTAAGGGACAAGACCTCAGAGAATTTTTCAGGAACAAGGACCATCCCTTCCACTGAAAAAACAGCCTTTGCCCCTCCCATGGCTGAATTAGATTTCAGTTCCTTATTATCCCAGATCCGATAACCTACCAGGGCCACGAAGCCGAAGGCTAGGAGGGAATAAATAATGTGTTTCATTTTCATTTTTGAAGAAAAAAATACCAATAGCCCAGAAAGGCAAATCAATTTCACAAAACTAATTTTAATTTTAATTTAAAAGGAATTTCTTTTGGAAAAGATGCAGGCCGTTGTGACAAGATCTGTTTTTTCACTATGTTAAATGAGAAAAAAATTTATAGGAAAAAATTAATACTCTGAAAATCAATTGCTATCGCTTTTTCAATTAAATTTATTTTAAACCAATAAGTAAATAGTCATGATGCAGTTTGGAATATGGCAATTTGATGAGAACTTTGGGCTGATAGGGAAGCCTGAGAATCTTCCGGAGGTGGTTCTGAGTTTCAGCAATCTCTGGGATATTGAGGTAACCTCTCAGGACAAGGTATGGAAATGGCCTATTTATATGGCTAAGAACGCCTGGTTCACCCCAAAAGTGGCAGACGACTTCAACAAGGCTTTCTTTTACGCACAGGAATATATGAATGTACAGAGGCCTGTCCCCTGGAGCCTGGACTTCGACGCAAGAACTATCCAGTTACAGACGGAAATCCTCATGGATTTTTTTCCAGGGCCGGAATAATAAATTATTTTTCCCAGAATACAACTTCATTTTTAATAGGTTTCAGACTTTGTAAATAAACATAAATTGCAGCAAGGTCTTCTTCGTCCATCTCGGCGTACATTGTCCACGGCATAATAGTGTTATAATCTTCCTTTTTGACAGAAGATACCGCCTCTTCCTGTGAGTATGCTTTAAATCGCCTCACGAAATCCTGTTGGGTCCAATTCCCGATCCCGGTTTTCTTATCCGGGGTAATATTCATTGACCTAAGCATCCCCGCAGGCATTTGAAATTCCCGTCCTCCGGCATAGGCCATTTGAAGGTCTAGCTTACCTTTAGAGGCGGGGGTATGACAAACTATACAACTTGCTGCAGTGGTAAGATATTCACCATACTTCAGTTGATCAGATTTGTGTGGCCTTGAAGTAAACTCAGCTTCTACCGGAATGGTGTTGAGGATTAGGTTCATTGGAAAATCAGCTTCTGAGGTGGGGATTTTATTTTCAATGGGTTCCAGGGTCCTCAGATATGCTATGATATCGTATATATCCTGTTTATCCATTTTCCTGTAGTTCTCATAAGGCATTACAGGAAATATCACCTCTCCATTTCTTTTCACTCCTGTGGTAATAGCCCTAAAGATCTCACCATCGGTCCAGTCGCCTAAGTTGACTGGTGTAAGGTTCTTGGCATAAAAGGTCCCGGGGAAACCCATCTCTGGTCCAAAATATTCCCCACCCATTCCCAGGCTCCCTTCCACCAGAGGTCCGGAAAACTTACTCCAGTCCCTCGTGGAATGGCAGTCCATACAGATAGCCACGTTGGTGGCTAAGTACTTACCTCGCTCCACTCGTTCCGGAGAAGCATCAACCTCGAGGTAAGGCGCAGCCGCCACATCGGGAAGAAAAAATTTCACATATCCAATTACCCCGATAATAACAAGCCCTATGGCTCCCAGACCGACCAGGAGAGCCTTTTTAAAATTTCGTTTCATGATGCCCCATTTCTTAATTAAACACAATATTAATAATATTACATGATAATTTGTGATGATTCCTACAACAAAAAAGAGTCACGATTGCAGAAAAAACGAATGGCCTCAAAAATATTCCCACCTCAATCGTTTAATCGATGTTAAACAAAAACATTGAGGTTTTCTTCAATTGTTAATTCCTTTTAATTAAGGTTAAATATCTGTCTCCAAATCTTAATTCCCATCTCTTTCCAGTTTCTACATCCTACTTTTGTTCAAAATCCTAATTTAAAAATCGGATAAACTAAAAAAGAAGATTATGAAAAAGACAATTTTAGCAGGAATTCTGGTAATGTTCTCAGTAAGCTTGACCTTTGCGCAAGCAGATCCTAGTGTACTACCTCAAAATGCACAAGATTTTATTGAGAAAAATTTTGCTTCGGCCACCCTGGAAAAAGCCGATAAGGAAGATAAATGGTTCAGTTGGGACAAAAATGAGATGTATGAGGTTCATCTTTCCAATGGAATCAAACTGGATTTCAATAAAAGTGGGGAAATAACAGAGATCGATAGTAGGGATAATGCCCCCATCCCACTGGAAGCTGTCCCTGTAGAGGTGAAGAATTACGTGGAGAAAAATCATTCAGGAGCTCAGATCACCAGCTGGGAAAAGGACAATGATGAACAAGAAGTTGAACTCTCAGATGGAACAGACCTGGAGTTCGATAAAAATGGTAAATTCCTAAAGCAGGATTAAATTAATGGCGTATTATAATAATAACCCCGGTAAATCCGGGGTTATTTATTTATCCAAGGATCATTTTTTTACAACCCTTCATCTATACTGAAGGCCTTCTTCCAGGACTTGAGACCGTCCAGGTAATCGGAGAGAAAAGAAATATACTTCTCTTTAGGCTCCCCTATTTCATACCTACCCCACGCATCCCAAAAATTCTGATTTAACCTGTAGAGAGAACAATCCAATTCCTCCATCTGTTCATACAAGAGGGAATAATCAAAATCCGGATTATTGGAAGCTTTCATTGCGAAGAACTTGCCAATGTATTTATCTACCATGCCCAGCCCTGCTTGGCTGTTCTGACGAAAAGCCCGTTTTAGATCCAGCATCTGTTCCTCATCGAGGATCTTCTTCTTATAATCCAGGATAAAATCTTCATTTCTAAACCCAAGAGAAAGGAAAATTGGAAGCATCTTGACGTGTTCCAAACAATTCCCCATATGTACTCTTAATGAAGTGGAAATAACTTCTCCCAGATCATTATCTCCATTGATTATCTCTTTGAGGTCCCAGATTATCTGCACTCCCCTGGCTTTTAGATAAACGTGAAGTAGCTCATGCGTAAAGGCTGCCGGACTGATGTTTGCCATATCAACTTCAATAACCACGACTTCATCATTGAAATATGTAAGATATCCTTCCTCTGGCCCCTCATCCAATTCAATGGTATATTCGCGATTAAGCTCGTTCCAAAGGTCCATATTCTGCTTATTTAACAGCCCTCGGAATTTTACTTCCGCTAAATTTAATCCGGCTCCAGAATTAACCTCTTTATCCATGGAAATGATTGCATTTTCTCAAAATTAAGTCTATAGAATCTTATCTCAGTGAAATTTGGCATAAATTTTTCTCAGAATTAAATCAAAACCGGATTCTATTTCCCAGTTTTAAAGCATTGTTAAATAATGCTAATTAGCTTATTATTAATAGCATACACAAACTTTAAAGCTGTAAATTGGGATTAGATTTATTAACCATAAAAATAAATATCATGAAAAATCAAGAAAGAGACCAAAGGAACGAAAACCAACGGAACGAAGGTCAAAGAGATCAGAGCCAAAGAAGAGGTCAACGTAATCAGGAACAACGAAACGAAGGCCAAAGAAACCAGGGTCAAAGAAATGAGGGCCAAAGAGACCAAAACCAGAGAGGTAATCAGAGTGACCAAAAACAAAGACAGGGTCAACGGGAGCAAAACCAGCAAGGTCGAAGATAAAAAATGGATTTAAGGTGTTTTTAAAGTCCCGGGATTCCCGGGACTTTTTTTATCACTTAAACCTGAAGCAAATATTTTACTTCACAATTCCTTATCTGATCAGCCTTAGTGACTTGACCTTTCTCTTCCAGCTGGAGAAGTCGGGCTTCAATTGCCTTTAAAACATTCTCCTTCACTTCCCGGACACTACCTCCCGTCACATGTATACGGGAAAAATCATTAGTATATGCGGAATATCCCAAAGTAGATTTTTCTAGTATTATCCTTAACTTCTTCTTATTACCCATAGCGTTACGGCAATTGGTCCACAGGTTTGTTTTAACCTCACCTCATAAGCCCTGCAAAAATACCCAACAATGGATTAGAAAAAAAATAAACTCCTCTTATTTTTCAGAATATAATCACATAACACTCCATTTAAAACATGATTTTAATTTTCTAAACACTTAATATGCATTTATCAGGCATATTTTGTTAAAACTATTTCCGCGATTCCGAGACTACCTCAATACGAATGGTCGTAGAGACCCGGCTTGGCACAACTAAAAGCCGAGGCCTAATTTTCCGCATTTATTCCTGCAGCATCAGTAAATATGTCTTCCCTTGTAGGCTTGAGATTGAACAGATTCCGAAGCATTGGAATCAAAAAAGAAACGGCCGGAAACACAGTATCGCAGGGATCCCGAGGAATCCATTATTTGGAGATTCTTCCATTTATCATTAAAAGTTCCTTCTTCAAGAATATATATCTTGTTTTCCTGATAATCCAAAATCTTGAATTCTATTATTTCTCCTTGTGTGGATTCCACTTTCACTTCAAGATCTACAACTCCCGGTCCTGCCGGCCTGGCTTCTTTAACTACTGTGCCGATAAATTCAGAAACTTCCACCTTTCCACCGTTAAGATCAGCCGTAAGGTAACCAACCTTATGGGAAATAGTACCTTCCTCATGATTACATCCTATCAGAAGAAGTGCCGACAACATCAATTTTAATGGGGCTGAAATTTTCTGTCTGGAATGCATAACATTTAATTTTGATTTATAGGTAAAGGTAACCGGTGGAATTTCATTATAAAAGGGGATTTTTCCCTTTTTTTAAGGCGTAACCAACTGATTTTCAGTAAGAAAAACCCCTCGAACATTTTCTTCTTTCAGCTCAATTGATTAAAATTCAGGATGTTCACCAAAGCTGATATCAGAGGTCTTCTGTGAATCCTTCTAAATCTCAGGTTCCAGACTCAAGCCTTTGGAACTAAAAAGGAAAATTTTAAAAAAGTCGGAAGAATTTAGCCACTTTATCGATCTGAAAAGAATAAAGGGATCAGTATTTTAAATTAAAATCCCCTTCTGTCACCGTCTTCATTGTTCCGGAAGCCGAATCCCGCCCCTGAAAGGTGAACTGGCCCCTGATAATTTCCCCAGTGTCCTCCGTAATATCTATACTGTTGTAATAAGCAGAAGTATTTGCCGGGGCTTTGCTGGCATTCCAACTTCCAGCAGGTTCAATTTGAGAATATCTGATCCAACTGTCATTATAATACCCTTCTCCTATACTGTAAGTTCTTATGCCGGTGTAATTATGGATCAGAAATTCAATCGACCTCCCCTCTTCAGATTCCACTTTTACCAAAAAATCCACGGTGCCAAAATCTGAAATTCTCTTTTCACTCTTCATGTTACCGGAAAATTCATTTACCAGAAGTTGTTCCCCTTCAATTTCTGCAGAAAAGTAATTATCATCTTCTGCAAGATCATCTCCACTGCATCCCGACAACAGAAGGCCGAGAAACAGAAATTTCAATAGCTTAATTTTTTCGCTGGTGAGTTTCATAATACCTTTTTTTATAAATTTTGTATAAAGGTACTGCAGAGGAATATCACTCACACGGGGATATTTCCCCGATTTTCAACCATTTAGAACTGTTTTTTGGTGGGAAAAACTTTTCAGTTTCAATTAAATTTGACAGGCGAAAAGAAACGAAAATCGGATGTATTTAAAATATTTTTCCTCATCGAGAAAATAATCAACTCTAATAGGTTGAAAAATAGTTTATCAGAAAAATTCTGGAGGAAATTCATACAATAGTCAGTAAGCTGCAGGTTGGTAATTTAAAAAGAAAGCTTAGTATATCTATTGACGTAAAAAAATCCGGGAATGATCCCGGATTTTTTAGTCTGAAAATTAAACCTCCTGCAATTCCAAATCCCTTTTAGACTTTCTGTATACAAGGGAATTAAAGAAATTCCTTTTCGCGAAACGAAGACGTTTATCCGAATTTATAAATTTAATAAAGAGGGCTCTGTTTACTCCGAAATATTCATAGGTGGTACCGTCTGTAAAGGATAATTCCAGGACATTCCCTTTGTGCTGGAAATCTGCTATCCCCGCCTCTGTTATGGTTCTGTTATAATCCTCCTGATTGGCAGCCAAGGTTTCAGGTGCAATGCTGACCAGAAAGTGATACCCATCGATGATCTTTCTGCTCATTACCTCTGCCTCCTCACGTCCGGCGTCTCCGTACATGAATTTATCCGGATGCCATTCCTTTACCAGATTTCTATAGGTAGTCTTCAGCTCCTTCAGTTCAATATTCTTTTCAACCTTAAATAGTTTTTTATATTCATTTATTCGCTTCATCCATTTCTTTTTTAACAGGGCGCGAAAATAAATCTAATTATTTGATTTGTTGAACTTTATTGGAAATGTTTTAAATAAACACTTAGAAAGTGGAAAATCGGGAAATAAAAAAGCCGACTAATGAAAGTCGGCCGGGATAAATGATATTTCAAAAAAGGAATCAGGCAATTTTGACCGTCCTCTGTTTATAGGAATAAAGCAGCTTATAATAATCGTCTACAGATTTCTTCCAGGTGAATCTCATCTTCCTTGCATTCCTACAGATGTTCCTCCATGAAGCTTTATGATTTTGATAAATCTCGAGAGCTTCTTCAAATCCTTTGACCATATTCCGCACCTTTTCTTCATACGTCCTTCCATCAAAAGCAAATCCATTTTTGGCGTGTTCCACTG